>JBCDDV010000168.1:0-6047 GCA_039180145.1 Cyanobacteria bacterium P01_G01_bin.49
GAACCAGCCGCTAATTTTGCCTGTACCCTCGTCATTACTAACTAAAATATTTATGGAAGAAGAATTAGTCATGTTGTTCGTTGCAGCTTTTTTCAGATCTTAATTTATCTTATAAGAACTGAGAAAATCAATTAAAAAAATTGATTTTAACTTTTCTTTTTTCTGTCACTTCAGTTTCAAATTCATGACCGCCAGCTTTTATTTTTAGTTTCCCTTTTTTATAACCTAGAGATATGGGAGAGTTATCTTCAGTTTGACTATTATAAAGGTCAGCTTCTTCTAACCATTGATGTAGATTACCATTACGAACAATTTCGGGTAAAAGATTTTCTTTATTATAGGTAAATTGTAATGTTTGTTGATTACTTCCTTGATAACTAACTATTCCTTGGCTAAGATTTTTTAAATCTAATTTACTTTTTGCTTTGATGGCGTTTTTAAACTGTTGATAACTGCCATGGGTTTCTTGTTCTCCAACTTCTAAGACAAAACCATAATAATCATTGTCTTGCTTGGGGGCTGTTAAAAAAAGTTCCTGAGCATACGTTTCTTGATTTTTCTTATTTTTATACGCAACTTCTTGATACTGCTGTAAATTAATAGGATGCATAGCCAACCAAGTTTTTTCCAGTTGAACAAACCAGATACCTGCTTCTACATCTTTCTGAGCGTTTTTGGGAATTTGGAAATTAAAAGGTTGCTTAGAGGAAGGACGTAACCAAATTAAAAGATTACGATATTGTCCAATTTGATCTCTTGGTCTCTTTCCTGGGCCAACAAATTTTCTTCCTGTATTAGCGACAAAGTAATCAACCCCTCTTTGGGTATTATCAGCCATTAATTTAAACGGGGCAACATCTCCATCGGCAAATTTCCCTGCCAAACTTCCCATTTGATAACTATGTCCAAAAAATTGAGTTTCCCAATAACCAGGTTCTTTGTCGTTACCAGGTTTCCAGTTTTCATACATCGGTTTACTGCTGAGAATTTCAACTGGTTTTTTAAAGTTTTTGCGGGCTAAATTCATGATGGCTAAGGGGGGACGATAGGTACTGGTAACGAAGAATAAAGTATCTTCTTCAGAATGATTATTGGGTAAGGGTGTATCCCCAAAATAAAGCCAAAAAGTTTGGGCAGAAGATGAAGCCAAAGGAGCATTCCCACCGCCATAATCGCGCTTTACAGGGCCTCCCCAACTCCCATGATAGTATTTGATTGCAGCAGCAGCAGATAACCAATCTAACGCAGCTTTTGCTAATAGTTTAACTTCAGGATCTTTAGCAAAATCGTAAAGATTTAGATAGGGAGCAAATGTGTGTCCATGATACACTTCTGAATCCCATTCTCCCATGCCAATATGATATAATGCCCATACATATCTTTGGATTTTTTCTTTATAAATTAGGCGCGTTTTTTCATTCCCTGTTTCTTCTGCCATCAGATAAACAGAGGTTTCTCTCATAGCCCTTAAATTATCTGTATTTCGTGCATCTACCCATCCCCCCCTCTGACTAATATCCCAATCTTTCCCGCTATTATTTCCAAACCCGTAGGTAGGATGAGGGCGAGTTAAGGGATCTTGGGCTGTCCATTTTTTTGCCCCTTCAAACATTCGCTGTTTGTAAGCAGGGTCGAGGAATTCTCCAAAGAGAAAATACTTACGAATTTGACCCTTTAGCGTAAAGCAATAATAGTAATCAATTCCGTTAGTATGTTGATGTTTTTTAGCTTCAGAATCTGGTTTTTGTAAAAAGGCGATCGCCTTATCTTCATTTCCTGCTAAAAAATCAAACATTGCACGGGGATAAGACCGTTTTTCATTTTCTCCAGAAGTATTGCCATATGATTTTTTATTGCCATAATCGTTAATAATTGTTGTAGCCCGTTGCTGAAACTCCTGTTCTAATTCTGATGTCCATTGATTACGATATCTAGCATCTATTTGAGGTAAAGTTAGAGAAGCAATTTGGGTAGGTTGATCGGTTGGTTGATCGGTCACTACAGGACTTGGAAAACAACCAATTATTGTGGTTGGTAAAAGGCAACAGATAGTAAGTTGATAAGCTATTTTATAAATTTTCATTGTTAATTACTGATTGACAATTTCAAAATAATAATTTTCTCTTGTACGAATTACTTTAACAAATAATGCTTTAATAAATCTTTGAGTTGCATTGGGGTCTATCTTATTAGTAAATAAACGGGAATTACTGCTATTTAGTAGCAACTCCTCGATACATATACCCAGAAAATTTAGGAATATCTAAACTATAAAATTCCTCTAAGTCAAGTAGACTAAACTGATTTTCGATTAACTGTTTAATATCTCGGTTCAAATGACAACCATCGGCAATGACTTTTTGAAGGGGAGTTAAGCGATTTTGCCAAGCTGCAATTTTAGGATCACGACTTAATCCATGTTCGATAAAATAAAATTTTCCCCTTGGTTTTAAAACGCGGTAAATCTCTGATAATGCTTGTTCTATCTTGGGAATGCTACAGAGTGTCCAGGTACTAACAATACTATCAAAATTTTGGTCTTCCATGGGCAAATTTTCCCCTTTCAATAACTTACTTTCTACGGGAATAGAAGAAGCTTCAATTCTTTTTTGAGCATATCGTTTCATTCCTGAGTTGGGATCAATTACGGTTAATTTAGTAACAGTCGGTGGGTAGTAAGCAAGATTTAATCCCGTTCCAAATCCAATTTCTAGGACTTCTCCTGAAATGTCTTTCAGGAGTTTTTGGCGATAATCGGGAAATGGAGGTTGAGACATCATTATTTCTATTCCCCAAGGAAAGATAAAATTAGAATAAAAACCCATTTTTCTCCTATGTCATTATGTTTTTCAGGTAGATATTATCTAGTTTACTGAAGATTAACTAAATAATGTGCTAGATCTAAATCAAAATAATTTTTATGATTAACATCGCCTCGAATTACAGTAAATGGTTGATCGGGTTCTCCTAAATGATTTAAAACTAACGTTGCTAAAGAAAAATCTTGGTCTTGTGTGTAATTATGAATCGTAATAACGGTTTTGAGATTAGCTTGATTAGCAGCTTGTAACCCATGATAAGAATCTTCAAATACCAAGCAGTTAACCGGATCTAATTTCATCTTCTGTAAAACATATTGATAAATGTCAGGTGAGGGTTTTTTGTGAGGAACAATATCTCCTGCCGCAATAATTTCAAACCAATCAGGATCTAGATGTTTTTCTAATAATGCTAACGTATTAGGTAAAGCACTGGTTGTGGCGATCGCTAATCTTATTTTTTGCTGATACGCTTCTTCAATCAATCGTTTTATTCCCAATCTTAAGGCAATTTTTCCTGATGATAAGCGTTGACGATAATATTGAGTTTTAGCTTGATGAAGTTGAGGAATTAAGTTTTCTAAGATTTCTTTTTGATCAGGTTTATATTGTTGGATATAGTGGTGAATTCTTTCTTTTCCCCCAGAAATTTCTAATAATTTACCATAAAGATCCTCTGTCCAATTCCAGTTTAAACCTGCTTCAGCAAAAGCCAGATTAAAGGCAATTCTATGACCATCTCTTTCCGTCTCAGCAAGGGTTCCGTCGACATCAAAAATCAAGGCTTTTAATTGTGTCATCATTGATAAAATTAGTTAAAATCTCCGCAAACTTGTTGCAATGTTTCTACAAATTCAGGATAAGAAATAGCAGCAGCTTCTGCCCTATAAATTGTTGTTGTCCCCTGAGTCATTAACCCAGCGATCGCTAAACTCATAGCAATACGATGGTCAGTATAACTATCAACTTCTGCGCCTTTTAAAATAGTTTCTCCTGTAATTTCTAAACCATCAGGCAACTCAGTAATTTTTGCCCCCATTTTATTCAATTCTGCAGCAATTACTGCCAAGCGATCGCTTTCTTTGACCCGTAATTCTGCCGCATCTTTAATAATAGTTGTACCTTGGGCAAACATTCCTGCCACTGCCAAAATCGGAACTTCATCAATAAGACGGGGAATAAGATTTCCTTCAATAGTACAGCCTTTTAACTGACAAGATTTAACTCGTAAATCGGCCACAGGTTCTCCTGTCAAAACTCGTTTATTTTCCAAAGAAATATCAGCATTCATCATTGCTAACGCTTCTAAAATACCTGTTCTTGTGGGATTAATACCCACATTTTCTATTAATAATTCTGACCCAGGAACAATAGAAGCAGCCACTAACCAAAAAGCAGCCGAACTAATATCTCCAGGGACAATCACAGTTTGACCTGTTAAGGTTGGCTTCCCGATAAGACTAACACTGTTGGTTGTGCCATCAATTTCTAAAGTAGCCCCAAATGCTTGTAACATTCGTTCACTATGATCTCGGGATAAAGCAGGTTCAGTAACAGTCGTTTTGCCTTCTACCATCAGTCCTGCTAATAAGATACAGGATTTCACCTGAGCAGAGGCGATAGGAGAGTGATAATGAATGGGTTTGAGGGCTTTTCCCTGAATAGCAAGAGGAGCTAAAGTATTATGGTTGCGTCCCCAAATTTGCGCCCCCATTTGTTGTAAAGGGTTGATGACACGGGACATGGGACGCGATCGCAAAGAAGCATCTCCGGTGACACAGAATAAGCGATCAGGATGAGAAGCTAATAGGCCTAACATTAACCGCATAGTGGTACCAGAATTCCCAGCATTTAGTACGTCTAAGGGTTCTTCTAGCTTGCCTAACCCGATTCCTTGGACAGTCACTTTTTGGCTGTTTAAAGAGGATATTTCTGCCCCCATCGCTCGAAAACAGTCGGCGGTACTGCGAGGATCTTCCCCTAATAATAACCCTTCGATGGTGGTTTCCCCCGTTGCGATCGCTCCTAACATTAAGGCACGATGGGAAATGGATTTATCTCCAGGAATTGTTATTTTTCCTTGTAAAGATAATCCCGTGTTGGGAGGGTTTATGGTTAAAGTTTGTTGATTTTCTGTTTTCTGAAGATTAAGAATAGGGTTTAACATAAGCTGTTCAGCATCTAAATTGTTGATAGGAATCAAAAAAGCGGTTTTGAGACAATATTATACAGATTTACAGATAATTTTATCTAAATAATCTCATTGACAAGATAAAATTGTCTCGCTTTAATGAAGCTAAAAGTATTCAAAAACCAATTCAATCCTTGGGAAACAATTATCTTTAAATCATTCATTTTATATTTGGCTTCTTATCTGACTTCCTTGCTCAAAGTTTATCATCTATCTTCCACCCCAGAAAATTCTTTTTTGCGCTTTCTTTGTTAAAAAACGTTCTTATGGATAAGACTTAATATGTTAATTTTTGAGGAACACTTTTTAGATAATCGACATAATTGGACACAAAAGTCTACTGAAAAAATTGACTTGTTTATTCTCAACTTTTACCTTTTATTTCGACATAAACGCCTTCAAGGATTTTGGGCATTCTGGAAGAAAATTGGTGAGAATTTATATGAGAAAGAGTATTTTCATATTCAGGTAATGCTAGAACAATCTGCTAACAGTAAAATCCCAAAATGTGAATGGTATGGTGCAATTTGGGGAGTCTTAGATGTAGACAATTTCTACTCTTTTTTAATTCGTGACGATGGATATTATCAAATCAATAAACGTGAGAACGGTAATTGGAGTTGCTACACTGAGACTACAGTTCAACACGAGAGTATTTGTAGCGGTGATGCCTTAAATGTTCTAGAAATTCGACGCAATCATGATGTAGTCGAATTTTATATCAATAGTGAGTTAGTTCATAAACTTCCGGCCCAGTCAGTGATGAAAGTTAGCAGCCCAGTCACCCCTGGCGGGCATAACCGGCCCGAGCGAACCAGCGGGTCGGTCACCCCTGCCGGGCATAAACGGCGGGTCGGTCACCCCTGCCGGGCAAAACCGGCGGGTCGGTCACCCCTGCCGGGCATAACCAGCGGGTTGGTCACCCCTGCCGGGCATAACCGGCCCGAGCGAACCAGCGGATCGGTCACCCCTGCCGAGCATAACCGACCCGAGCTAACCGGTGGGTCGTTCACCCCTGCCGAGCATAACCGACCCGA
>JBCDDV010000169.1:0-6027 GCA_039180145.1 Cyanobacteria bacterium P01_G01_bin.49
GTAAAAGACTTATCCTAATATTATCTCAATTTTACTTTTTAACTTTGGTAATTCTCGTTCTACAATCGACCAAACAATATCTAAATCAATCTGAAACCATATTGATTATAAACTAACTAATAATTACCTTAAATGTATCTACGATATGATCAACAAACTGTTGTGGTAACACTTCTGTTGTCGTTTTCCACCAACGTTGATTAAGGTCAACTGTTCGTATTTGTTCAACGATAACTGATCCATGAACTTTGAACCCGTCAGGAATGGGAATCATCATTTTAACATCTGGTTTAATCGTACTGGTAATTGGCATAACAATCACAATTCCTTGACGAACTTGGTTGTATTTTGTCTCACTAATAACGAGACAAGGACGAGCATTTCCTGACTGTTCTCTTCCTTCAGTTGGGTTCAAATTGATTTTGATAATTTCGCCCCGTTTAATCGTCATTACCCTAAATTAAATTATTTCTTGACCTTGGGCTTGACTTCCAACAAAATCTATTACATCTTCTGGATATTGGAAGTCGGAGGGAATGCTAGATAATAATTCATCGAGGGTTGAAACTTTTTGCTTTTTAGTAATTAGAAGCGCATCTTTTGATTCTGTCAGTTCCACAATTGAGTTCTCATCAATGCCAAAACTTTCAGCAATCTTCTGCGGAATGCGAAATCCGATACTATTTCCCCACTTTCTTAGTTGAATATCCATATCTTCTACTTTAAATTGCTATGTTATACATTGTATAACATAATGATAAACCTAAAACGATTAATCCTATGAATAGAAATAACTCTATCATGAATAAATGTAACAGAAATTGTTAAGCTCTATTTCAAATTTGGCGTATTTAGGCTGATTGTCCCCTTTAAAGGAAACGTCCATGATACGATGCAATCCGTAATCGCTTCTGGAATTAGGAGAATAGCCTTGGTTTTACGGGTTGCTGTTGTCGGTTCAGGGCCGGCTGGATCTTCCGCCGCCGAAACATTAGCAAAAGCTGGTATTGAAACATATTTATTTGAGCGTAAATTAGATAACGCTAAACCCTGCGGTGGGGCCATTCCCCTGTGCATGGTCAGTGAATTTGACTTACCACCTGAAATTATTGATCGACGGGTAAGAAAAATGAAAATGATCTCCCCGTCTAACATTGAAGTTGATATTAACCTTGATCGAGAAGACGAATACATTGGTATGTGTCGCCGAGAAGTTCTTGACGGCTTTTTACGCGATCGCGCTGCTAAATTAGGCGCAAATCTAATCAACGGAACGGTGTATCAATTAGATATTCCCCAAAATGATACCGATCCCTACATCCTTCACTATGCCGATCACGCCAACGGTAATGCTTTAGGGGATAAGAAAACCCTGAAAGTAGACCTCGTAATTGGTGCAGATGGGGCCAACTCTCGAGTGGCTAAAGCTATTGATGCTGGGGATTATAACTATGCGATCGCTTTCCAAGAGCGAATTCGTTTACCCCAAGACAAAATGGCTTACTATGAAGACTTGGCTGAGATGTATGTGGGTAAAGATGTTTCCCCCGACTTCTATGCTTGGGTATTCCCGAAATACGACCACGTGGCAGTAGGAACGGGAACCATGAAGGTCAATAAATCTCTCATTAAAGACCTACAAGCGGGAATTCGCGCTCGTGCGGCCCGCAGACTAGAAGGGGGAGAAATTATCAAAGTAGAAGCGCATCCTATTCCTGAACATCCCCGTCCCCGTCGCGTGGTGGGTCGTGTGGCTTTAGTGGGAGACGCAGCAGGAACCGTTACTAAGTCTTCTGGAGAAGGTATCTATTTTGCTGCCAAATCAGCGCGGATGTGTGCGGAAACCATCGTTGAAATGAGCAATGCAGGTCAACGCATTCCTACCGAAGACGAGTTGAAAATCTATCTCAAACGTTGGGATAAACAGTATGGTATGACCTACCTTGTTTTAGATATTCTACAACGAGTCTTTTACCGTTCCGATGCCTCACGAGAGGCCTTTGTGGAAATGTGTTCCGATAAGGATGTACAACGGATGACCTTTGATAGTTATCTCTACAAAACCGTTGTTCCGGCTAACCCCTTAACTCAAATGAAAATTACCGCTAAAACTATCGGTAGTTTATTACGAGGTCATGCGTTAGCACCTTAATGTTTAGATAAGTTTAAGTCAAGTGCTTAGGGTGAGTAATGCTCACCCTATTTTTTTTGCGGTATCAACAGGGATGATTGATGAGAGAGAATAAGCTTTACGCTTTGAGACGTGGCTATCTTTATTAAAACTGCTATATCTAACAAAATAAAGTCAATAAAATTCTAAAAATCCAAGATTCAATTAAGTCTAATTAAACCAAGATAATTGATTGTTAATTAAGCTTTAACCATTAACGAATGGTTTATTCTCCTCACTCTATTAAAGTCCTAAATGATCAACTATTTCTGCCACATCAGCAGTTAAAATGGGACATGCAAAAGGCATTTTCAACCTCAAACAGAGGAGTCTTCTTCTTCTCATCGTTTCAGGTAAAATAAAAATAGATAGTTAATACTAGAAACAAGCCTAATCATCCCTCAAACATTTAATTGCCGAAAAAAGGGCAAACAAATCAGTCAAATTATTGTAAACGTAGGCGGCAAAGATGTCCCAAAGCCAATTTTTTTCTACCAAGGATAGACTCCAATTGAATATTAACTGGAGAGAAGTTGGCCGCGTTATGCTCAAAGATGCCTTACCGATCAATCCCATGAATACTCAACCAGAAGAGATGGGAATGAATGGTGAAGATCTGCAAATTGTTGCAGAGATGGTTAATGTATCAAATCAATCTTCTTGCCTTGACTATTCGAGATCAGGCTCAAAATTTTCTGATGACTCAACATCAGCGATTGTCAAAGATAACATCTATACAGTTGATCGATTATTGACAGAAACGATATCTTCGATAAAAGACGAAAGTGATGAACAGAAAATTGCCATTATTGGAGAATCTGGCACAGGAAAAACCCTGATCTTGCAAAAAATAGCCCATTGGATGTTAGAAAAGACTAATAAAATCCCAATTTGGATATCACCTCATCAACTCAAAACATTAACAATAGAGAAATATTTATGGTCAAAATGGCTAGTTAAAGCCTCAAACCGTTGTCTCTCCACTGAGATCACGATTACCGAGACAATGTGGAAAAAAGCTTTTGGGGAATTATTAAATAGCGGCAAAGTCTGGCTATTATTGGATGGCATAGACTATCGATTGACAAAAAAGGTTGTTGATAACCCTAAGCAATCATGCCTTGAATCCTTTCTTAACCAACGGCAAGACTTGGCAAATAAGATTCACGTGATTCTAACTTGTCAAACACGAACCTGGAAAGCAGCCACTTCTAGTTTATCGAAGGTTGAGGTCTATCAAACTCAACTCTTACAAGAAGACAAACAAATTCAACAGTTTATTCAACAATGGTTTCACTCTAATATAAGACTCTCACAAAGCAATCGGGCAGGGGATATTGCTGACAAATTGTGTTATATCCTCAGAAAACCCGAAAATCAACATTTTCAGCAATGGTTCCAAAATCCTTGGCGCTTAACCTTGCAGTGTCGTCTCTGGCACCAAGATCCTAACCGATTACCCTCTTCTTCTTTCCAACTCTATCAAGGGTTAGTTAATCAAGTTTATCAATGGCAAGGCGAAAACGTGACCATAACTTCCCAGCAAAAAGAACAATTGATTCAGTGGTTGGCAAGTTTAGCTTGGAAAAATCAGCAAATTACCCAAGGACTCTCTGCCTTATCACAAGCAATAGCTAGAGAGACTGTGGAGGAAAATCGTGATCTATTGTCCTTGGCAGTTCAGTTAAAATGGTTGCATCGGGTGGGTATAGTCACCGAAAATGGTAGTGATGATTATGTTTTTGGCGATCGCACCTTCCAAGATTATTTTGCCGCTTCAGCTATTGATGACTGGCAGTGTTTTTTCAATGATCATCAAACGCCCAACGTGCTGTTGAGTGACTCATGGCAGAGAATTTTAAAGTTTTGGTTAGGTCGTCAAGAGATTGCCCCCCAACAAAAAGACGCTTTGATCAAGGCTTTGATCGCCTTTGAAGATGGTTGCGATCCCTACAATTTTTACGGATTTAGAACGTATTTAATCGCGGCTAGCTGTTTATCAGAGTTTCCTGAATGCTGTTTTGCTCAAGCGATCGCTCAGCAACTTCTCAAATGGGCCTTGCTAGAAGATCAAGCTGCTCAACTAAGTTTACAAGCTTTGGCCGCCAGAAAAGCGCTAAGTAACCTCTATCGCCCCTTAGCAGTCAGCACCCTTCTAGATTTCATAGACCAAAATCAAGATGAATGGTTACAAAAACAAGCATTGCAGATGTTAGGGCAATTAGCGAAAAACAATGAAATAGCGATCGCAGCATTAAGCCGATCTTTAGAGGCAGTTTCTTCTCCTTCCTTGAATTGGCAAATCGCTGAAACCCTAGGGACAATTGATCCAGGAAATCCTCAAGCGATCGCTATTTTTGTCAACTTAGTTCAACAAGCAACCAGTGACGAAACCCGCAAAATTGCTTTTATGGGATTAGAAAAAATTGCACGAGGGACTCTTCAAGGAATTAAAGCATTAGTAAAACTGCTCTATCATCAGCCATCGCCATTAGTGCAACGCCATATCTTTCAATGCTTAGAAACCATCGGACAAGGTAATGCAACTGCCATTGCTATCTTGGTTCAGTTGATGCGTACTACTCAAGACCCCGAAATTCAAAGACAAGGGGCTGAAAGCTTAGAAAAAATTGATCCAGGAAATCCCACTGCCCTAAATGTTTTAGTAAAATTAACCGTCGCCACTAGCCCAGAGGTCATACGTCAAAAAGCCGTCTATAGTTTGGGGGAAGTCACCCCAGGTAATCAGCAAGGCATTAGGGCATTAGTTGACCTCTTACGAGAAACTGATAACATTTATATTCGTTGGATTGCCATTAGTAGCTTAGGAAAAATTGGCCTAGACAGTCAATCTGCAAGTGCTGCATTAGCAACGCTTATCAATTCCGATGAGCCACTGTTGCTCAAAAAAGAAGCCTTAGACAACCTAAACAAGATTAATCCCCAGCATCCGGCTATTATTCAAGGATCAATTGATTTAATCCAAGGAATGAAAGATGAAGCGACTCATCGAGAAATTGCGGAAAATTTGGGTAAACTCGATGCCGGAAATCCAGAGGCGATCAAAGCTTTAACTCAAATTCTGCGAACCTCAACAGATGAATTTATTCGTCGTCGGGCCGCAGCAAGTCTCGGACAAATTGATGTCGGGAACTTAAACGCCCTTAATACCTTAATTTATCTGGTTCAATCGACCCAAGACGCTGATATTCGCAGTTTAGCCGCAGAAAGTCTTGGTGAAATTGGCGGCGGAAATCCAGCAGCGATCGCCACATTAATTCGACTCCTGAAAACTAGCCCCGATCTTGAAAGCTGTCGTTCTGGGGCCAAAAGTTTGAGTCAGATCGCCCCAGGGAATAAAGAAGCGATCGCCATTTTAGTCAAACAACTACAAAAGACAACTGACTCCATTCTCGGACGACAAATCGCTGAAAGTTTGACGACAATGATATCTCAGACACAAATGAGTCAAGTTATTATTCAGTTACGAGATTATCTACTCCAAGACCCATATCCGGAGTCTTCTCCTTATTACCAAATAATGTGGCATTGCGCTCAATCTTTACCTCATCGAGAGTTTTATCAAGCTTGGCATCAACGGAAGCTACCAACTCTGACAGTATCTAATAGGATAAGAGAGAGCGTCGGGGAATAAATTCGCTGAACTTCAGTCTATTTTAATGGACTGATCCTGTTACCTGTAAGCTTTTATAAAATTCCTGCGAAATGTAAAGGCCCATGACCACTAATTAACTCAATCAATAAAGCAATAAACCCGACCATGGCTAATCGTCCATTCCAGACTTCAGCAGCGGTTGTCATGCCCCATTCCCAACGTTCTTGAGGATACATTTTCA
>JBCDDV010000170.1:0-6021 GCA_039180145.1 Cyanobacteria bacterium P01_G01_bin.49
TAAAAAAAACTGAAATTTGTGATTAGCTCATCATTGGGTGGATATTCAGAACTATTTATCGAATACAATAACTAACTTAACCTAGAATCCCTTTTTGTCAAGAGCGGCGAAAAATTTGGAGAAAAATTGTGAATACACCGCCTTTAATCCGCCA
The DNA here is from genome assembly GCA_039180145.1 of Cyanobacteria bacterium P01_G01_bin.49. GTDB lineage: Bacteria > Cyanobacteriota > Cyanobacteriia > Cyanobacteriales > Microcystaceae > JBCDDV01. The sequence goes on from JBCDDV010000170.1 coordinate 155, forward strand.
AATGGTAGAAAAAGCTTTATACCTCAGACAATTAACCCCAGAAATCGAAACTACCATCAATGGCGAGTTAACTCGTTTAGGTTACATTTCCGATGTTGATTATGAGGCTTTAGAATTACTGATGTCTGAAATGGATGAGGGGCGTATTCAGTTGGCCATGAGTCATGATTGACTCCCTAATTTTTCAATTAAAAAAGTGAATTATGAAGACTTGAGAGAATTGGCATAAGCTTGTTGAATTTCCCTGATTGAAAACAGCACAATAAACTCTAATCCTTCTCTTTTGTAAAAGTCTGCCCCTCCTTGCTGGCGATCCACCAAAGTCATAATTGTCTCTACGGTATAGCCTGAGGCCCGTAATCGTTCCACAGCCAACATGGCTGATTTACCTGTGGTAACGACATCTTCTAAGACAACAATCTTAGCCCCAGGGGAAAGCGTTGGCCCTTCAATATAAGCTTGGGTTCCGTGACCTTTGGCCATTTTGCGGACAATTAGAGCAGGGATCGGGCAATTTTCGTAAGCAGAGACCACACTCACTGCTGTAACCAGGGGATCAGCCCCTAGGGTAAGTCCCGCTACTCCCTGAGTTCCTTTGGGTAATAAAGATAAGAGTAACCGACCTGTGGCCAAAGCCCCATCGGCCGTCAATGTTACCTGTTTCCCATTGATATAGTAAAGACTTTTTTGACCCGATGAAAGTAAAAAATCCCCTTCTTGATAGGCGCGACTCACGATTAAATTGAGAAGATAAGCGCGTAATACTGACAAATCAGAGGTAGCTAAAGAAATATCAAAGGGAGAATGAGAATTCATAGGAATAAAATTTATTTAATTAAGCTATTAAAGGTAACAGACTCTTCGAGAAAAGTTCGCTAAAATACGGTTGGTTGAATAGAAGATGAAAGTTGAAGGGTGGAGTTCAGAATATTTATAGTATCAATTATGTTTTGTCACCACTGACCATCAGCCATTCAAACAAAGATGTTTTGTTTAAACACCTAATCTATAAACCCCCTAAAATTTACTGTACCGAAAAACGGTGCTTAAGTAATCAAGCACACCAATCAATGATCGCCTTCGATCTCAAAGCGTTAGCTAAGTGATTAAATTTAATTGTGAGGAGAAAGTCAACGATGTCTAGACCCCAACTGTCGGCTTTATTATGAGGGTCAGTATTACTAGGGAGTGTCACCGCTTTCCCTACCTATGCTGATGACCTTAACCCATCCCCAGGGACAACCTTAAACCCCAGTGAAGTTACTCAGCCAAACCCATCCCATTCTAACCAAACCTACGACTATCAAACGACATTACAACAACTGAGTAGTATTCAACAACTACGGGATGTATCTCCAACAGATTGGTCTTACCAAGCGTTAAGAAATTTAGTCGAAAATTACGGTTGTATTATTGGATATCCCGATGGAACCTATCGAGGCGATCGCGCCCTCAGTCGTAATGAATTTGCTGCCGGATTAAACGCTTGTATGGAACAACTAGAAAGACGTTTACTCGAAGCCCGTACTCAAGGACAATCAGTTTATCAGGGAACCCCCTCCGGTGTCCAAGCAATTCCTGAAGAACCAGGGGAACATTTTATCGATGTTGTTAATCGAGCCTTCTATAACGAAACTTTGACATTTCATGACAACACCGATATTTCTGGGCAGATGAATAAAATTTTTGGCTGGCAATATGGCCCTGGTTCTTTCTTTGACAATCAGATTGCCAATGATGGGAAGACCCTAGAAGCTGTTATTTACGAGGGTCTTAGGCAGCAAACAGCAGGGCCAAGAATCCGCACCCCTGACATTGCCAATCCCTTTAATTCTTCCTTAACAGCCAATCCCCAATATATTCTCACTGAACCGCCAACGTTAAGAGAGATGGAAATCAATCAACAACAAATTCCTATTATGCCTTAAGAAGATTTCATCGATTGAGTTCTTGCTGATCCAGGGTGCAGGAGTTGAACCTGCCTAGCACGAATTATGAGTTCGTTGCCTAAACCGCTCGGCCAACCCTGGTAATTTCTTACAAAATAGTAGCACGTTCTCTATCATAACTCTTCTTATGATGATTATTTAAGGGAAGTCATGATAGGCTTCCCTAGAGAATAGAGATTGTAAAATGGATTGCTGACTTGGATGACTTGCAAAAAAAGTCCTATCTTGACGAAACTGACCAAACTCTTACTATAATCAAAAGAAATTTTAGATAATTCGATTATCATAATGAAAATTAACTCAACCATTAAACTAACGTTATTATTATTAATTGTCATGTCTGGTGCAGGAACAGCTAGTGCCTATTTTGCTTATCGTGCCGGTTCTGATGCCGTTCAGGGGGTGAATCAACCTGATATTAATCCCACTAAAAAATTAAAAGATATCAAAAAGACATCTACAAAACCGGTAAAGTTTAAACCCGTTGACGAAAAAACAATTTTAATTAAAGTCTATAATCACACTCATGATGATAAAAAGAAATCAGACGATGCTGACCAAAAGTCAGAGAAAGAAACTAAACAAGAAGAAAAAGAGACCAACCAATCCCTAGACAACAAATCTAACCCAGAAGATAATTCTCAGCCCGTTGCCAACTTACCTCTAAAAGTGACCGATAGCGGCGTTAGCTTGCAGATCAGTGAGGCAAGCAATCAAGACAATACAATTACCTTAAAGGTCAATTTAAAAAACGAAGGAACTGAGCCGATTCGATTCCTTTATAGTTTTTTAGAAGTCACTGATAACCAAGGACGTTTTTTGAGTGCCATGACAGAAGGACTACCAGAAAAATTACCACCCAATAGCGAAAACTTTATAGGAATGATTAAAATTCCCTCAGCTTTAGTGAATGATAGTCAAACTCTCGCTCTCAATTTAACGGATTATCCTGATCAAAAGCTAAAACTAAGTCTAGGAGAAATTCCCATTATTAGATAACTTATTAATCGCTCATCATAGACTTCATTTCTCATATGACGGCCCAAGATATATTAGTAAGGGCATTATCAGTCTTATTATTGATAGCCATTAACGCTTTTTTTGTAACGGCAGAATTTGCCATGGTATCAGTGAGGCGATCACGGGTTAGCCAGTTAGTAGAAGCAGGAGATATTCAAGCCCAAACAGTTCAATCTTTGCAGCGTAGTCTAGATCGCCTTCTTTCTACCACCCAACTAGGGATTACTTTATCAAGTTTAGCTCTCGGTTGGATTGGAGAAAGTACAATGGCTAAGTTGGTTAATGAGCTTTTAGTTCGGCTGCCGTTGCCTTCTCCTTTAAGGACAACTTTATCCCATAGTTTGGCAATTCCTATTGCTTTTTTAGCGATCGCTTACCTACAAATTGTTTTGGGAGAATTGTGTCCTAAATCGGTTGCTTTACTATATTCAGAGAAATTAGCACGGTTTTTGGGCCCACCTGTTGGAGTCATTGCCCAAATTTTTAACCCCTTTATTTGGATTCTAAATCAATCAACCCACTGGCTATTACGCAGTGTGGGCATTAAGGACACAGGAGAAGGTAAGTATAGTCAAGTTACTTCTGAAGAACTCCAGTTAATTATTGCTACCGAGGGTGAGTCGACAGGGTTAGAAGCGCAAGAACGGGCATTATTGAAGAATGTTATTGAATTTGGGGAAGTTACCGCCGTTGAAGTGATGGTACCTCGTACCCAATTAATTGCCATATCTGAAACCGCAACCTTTGAGGAATTTTTAGAGGAAGTTGCTCAAATGGGACATTCTCGCTATCCCGTTAAAGGAGACTCTCTCGATGATATTTTAGGCATGATTGATTTAAAAGATTTAGCTGAACCTTTGTCTCAAGGTAACTTACCGCCGACTTCTCCCATTGCTCCTTGGGTAAAACCTGTTAAATTTGTCTCCGAATCTATGCCCCTTGATGAATTATTAGCTTTGATGCAGCGATCGCAGTTAAAAATGGTCATGGTTGTGGATGAATTTGGCGGAACATCAGGATTAATTACGTTACAAGATTTAGTGGCCGAAATTTTAGAACATGATTTAGAAGGGACTGGGGAAGAAGAAATCGCTCTACAGATGATTGATGAGCATACTTTTTTAGTGGAAGCTCAAATTAATTTAGAAGAGTTAAATAAGGTTTTGGGGTTAGAGTTACCTTTAACTGATGAATATCAAACTTTAGGGGGTTTTTTGTTATATCAATGGCAAAAAATTCCTACCGTAGGAGAAATCCTCGTTTATGGACTTTTAGAGTTTACTGTCGTCGCGTCTGAAGGGCCTCGCTTACTGCAAATTCAGATCCATCGTCAAGAACCTTCAACTCCTGACCCTGTTATTGAAGAAATCGAGTCATCAGAATCGGATGTTATTGATGAATTATAATTATTGAGTTTTCATTCAACTGGGTTCTCTTAGTGGAAAAGAGTCGCTCTACAGTTGTCGTTAGCAACTTTCCCTCCCTGATAGTCATTTCATTTATCATTTATCAATGCTCAATGCTCAATGTTCAATGTTCGGTCACGTTCAACAATGTCCCCATCTAAGTCATCTTGAGCAAACTTAATCACCCGTTGCTTAAAGGCTATTTGTGCTTCTGACCAAGGGAAGTTCATAATAAATATAGATATTTTAAAGACAACCCTAATGGTCAGGGTATGTAATTCTTATGCTAAACCCTCAACAAATTCTTGGCGATCGCTATCAACTTATCCAATGCTTAGCTAATAATGCGGGTCGTCAAACTTGGTTAGCCAAGGATATAATAGCATCTCCAAACCAATCAGTCATTGTCAAATTGTTGGCATTTCATTCAGAAATGCACTGGGATGATTATAAATTATTTGAACGGGAAGCAGATGTTCTTAAAGGGCTTAATCATCCTAAAATTCCTCGTTATCGAGACTATTTTACCCTTGAAAAAAAACCAGGAGAAAGCCTATCTTGGTTTGGGTTAGTTCAAGAGTATATTCCTGGCAATACCTTACAGCAGTTATTAGAAGAAGGTAAGCGGCTTACAGAAAACCATGTTAAAAATATTGCGATTCAAATTTTAGAAATTCTCCAATATTTACATAGCTTTGATTCTCCAATTTTGCATAGAGATATTAAGCCTAGTAATCTAATTTTGGATGAAAATGAGCAAATTTATTTAGTCGACTTTGGAGCCGTTCAAAATGCTGCTGCAATAGAAGGAGTGACCTTTACTATTGTCGGAACAACTGGTTATGCACCCCTAGAACAATTATGGGGAAAAGCGGTTCCTGCATCTGATTTATATGGATTAGGGGCAACTTTGATTCATTTATTAACAGGGGTTTCTCCTGCTAATTTACCTCAAAATAATTTACGAATTCAATTTGGCGATCGCTTGAGTATTGAGCCATTTTTTATTAAGTGGATCAACCGCTTAATTGATCCAGATTTAAACAGTCGATTCAAGACAGCAAAAGCAGCCTTATTATCTCTTCAAAATAAGCGGTTTCCTAAAGATAGCTTAGAATTTATCACTTTACCATTCGTCAGTAAAATACAGATCCAAGAATCCTCCCATCAGTCTATTTTATCAATTCCAGGAAAGCTATTTACAGTTCATTGGAATCAAACCCGTCTAGGTAAAAAATTACTCCTCATTGGGTTAAATATGATGAAGCTATCAGGTGTCATTTTAGTTGCTATTTTACTTTTAAGCTTTATTGTAATAATTTTGACGACGTGGAACAACTTTTGGTTAGTTAAAAATTCTCTTCAACCCTTTAGCAGCATATTATTAGTCATTGCTCAACTAATCAAATTAAATTTAGTTATGCACCTGGTTTTAGGGCCTGGTTCAATTATCATTTACAGTTTAGGACAAAGATGGGAAAAATGGCTAAAA
>JBCDDV010000171.1:0-5998 GCA_039180145.1 Cyanobacteria bacterium P01_G01_bin.49
CCCAAAGAGTCTAATAGTTTTGCTGTTTTTTGCACTGTTTCCTTAACAATTGGTTCTGTATCCTCAAACGGAGGAATCTGCTCAGAAAAGGCAATTTTTAAAGGAGCAGAAATCTCTTGAGTTGCTGCTAAAAATGGAATTTCTGGGTCAGGCAACCAATAGGGATCACCTGTGATGTAACCTGACATGATATCTAATAAAGCCGCCGCATCAGCCACTGTTCGCGCTAAGGGGCCATTGGTAGAAATCCCACTTTGATAGTCTCCTACTGGCGCATGAGAAACCCTTCCTTTTGCTGGTTTTATCCCCACTAAACCACAACAAGCCGCTGGGCCACGAATTGACCCACCCCCATCAGATCCTTGAGCAATAGGAGATAATCCTGCGGCAACGGCGGCGGCAGAGCCACCACTCGATCCCCCGGCTGTATAATCTAAATTTAGGGGGTTTCGGGTTGGAGGAAACCCAGGCGGTTCTGTGTAGGGAAATGTTCCGAGTTGGGAGGTAGCAGTTTTTCCTAAGATAATAAATCCTGCCCCTTTTAGCCGCATTGTCACCCCATCATCATAGGTGGCAATGTTATCTCTCAGGGCAGCGACTCCATAAGTTAGTGGCATTCCTTGTACAGCATTCAGATCTTTAATGGCTGTCGGAACTCCAAAAAAAGGAGGGAAAGAACTGAGATCAGGTGTCTTAGCTAATTGCTCGGTTTTAACGTGAGCATCTTTGAGGGCGGTTTCAGCAGCAACGGTAAAAAAACTGCCTAATTGAGTGTTCTGTTTTTTGATACGATCTAGGTAAAGTTGTGTTAATTCTAAAGGAGAAATTTGGCGATCGCGGATTAATTTGGCTAAATTTAAAGCAGGGGTGAAGGCTAAGTCAGCAGAGTTCATTACCAATGCCAGTTTAGGGGTCAATTGATATCCTACCGTGATTTATCGATAACGATTTTTTTGTCCCCTATGTTACTCATTCAACATTTTAGGGAATATTATATTTATAGCTCTTTACTCTCGATAAATCGTGATGAGTAATGCCTCAGAAGTCCGACATGTATTAGTAGTCTCCGATCAAAAATCAAGACGTATTGTTCCCCTCGAAGAGAACACTTACTCCATCGGTCGAGATCCCAACAGCAATATCTTGTTGTATGATCGCCAAGTTTCTCGCCATCATGCTACTTTGATACGACTTGCCGATGACAAAAGTGGGCAACCCTGTTACAAAATTGTTGATGGCAATTTAGAAGGCAAAAAAAGCACCAATGGAATTGCTGTCAATGGCAAATATTGTCTTTCCCATGAGTTAAGACCAGGGGACTTTATTCGCTTTGGGACAAAATCTCAAGCACACTATCATATTCTCGCCAATTCATCTGACTTAGACTTATTAAAAGATCCCGATCAAAATAATCAAGTCTCTAACGATTCGTTCAAGGAATCCTCTTCGCCTTCAGAATCAGAAATACTCTCATTTGATGAAATTCTTTTGCAAAATGATCCCGATGAACCCCAAACAATGACCCGTAATAAGGTATTCGGGGTTAATGTTGTTGAACAGTGCAAAAATGCCATTACCCTGGCTGATTCTAGTCCTAATCCTATTATTGAAATCAATTTTCAGGGAAAACTTACTTATATTAACGCCGCCGCTAAAATGAAGTTTCCAGAGCTTTCTGAACTTCCTTTAAATCACCCTATTTTTCAGGAAATTGGTGGAACTAAAACCTTATCTGAGGGAGCTTCTTTCGTTCGAGAAATTCAAGTTAATCAAGAATTTTTTGAACAGCATATCCACTATTTGAAAGAACATGAATGTATCTGTACCTATCTATTTGAAATCACTAAGTATCGCAAACAAGAAACGAAACTAAATACCCGAAAAGATCGCTACAGCCTCTTTGTTGAACAAACAACAGAGGGCATTTTAGTGATTGATGTTCAAACAAAACGTATCATTGAAGCCAATCAAGCCTACTGTAAACTATTAGGATATGATAGTGCTGAAATTATTGGCCTCAATCTCTATGACCTAATGGAGATTGAGCGGGAAACGTTTAGTGAACAACTAAAGACTGTCACACCAGAAAATGCCTATTTCATTAAAGAAGCTCTGTATCGTCATCAAAATGGTTCAGTAGTTAACGTCGCAGGAAAAATTAGCCTAACAACTTATCAAGGACAAGACGTTTTTTGTTTGGTGATTAGGGACATTAGTGAATGGAAGCAAGCGGAAGAAGAGCTTCAACATCAAGTGCTTCATGATTCCCTTACCAATTTACCCAATCGAGATCTCCTTAACCAGCATTTTGCTGTTGCTTTAGCCCATGCTCAACGTCATCAACATCTACTAGCAGTAATATTTATTGACATTGATTCATTTACCAATATTAATAATACATTAGGTCATTCTGTTGGCGATCGCGTTTTGCAAAGCTTTGGAGAACGACTCAGTGACTGTGTTCGCACAGGAGATACCGTAACTCGATGGGGTGGGGATGAATTTGTTTTGCTGCTACCGCAAATCAGAAATACTGAAGATACCGTTAAATTAAGCCAACGTATCTTTAACACCTTACAACGCCCCTTCATTATTGATGAGCATCAACTGCAAATTAAGTGCAGTGTGGGTATTGCTATCTATCCTCAAGATGGAGAAAATGCAGAAACCTTGCTCAAAAATGCTGATGCTGCCTTACATCGCACCAAAGAACAGGGATGTAACCATTATCAATTTTATAGCCCTCATTTAACAGCAGAAGCCGAACTCTTATTACGTTTAGAAGACCTTCTTCATCAAGCTTTAGAAAAGAGACAATTCCATCTCCATTACCAACCCCAAGTCCGATTAAAGACGAGACAAATTGTTGCCACAGAAGCCTTGTTGCGCTGGGATACTCCTGCATTTGGCATGATTTATCCCCAAAAATTCTTACCCCTGGCTGAAAAAACAGACCTAATTTTACATCTGAGTAAGTGGGTTCTCAAAACCGCTTGTCAACAGAATCTTTCCTGGCAAAAAGACGGCTTACCCCCCATTCCTGTGAGTGTCAACCTCTCAGCGCGAGAATTTCAACAACCTAATTTAGCTACTGTCGTTGCGAGTGTTCTTAATGAAACCGGACTTGATCCTCAATGGTTAGAATTAGAGTTAACTGAATCAACTTTGAGGCAAAATTTGAATTTGGCCCGTAAAACCTTACAAGATTTACAAAATTTGGGGGTGCGTATCGCCCTTGATGATTTTGGGAAAGGGTTTTCTTCCCTTGGTTATTTTAAGCAATTTTCTTTCCGTACTTTAAAGCTTCATCAAGCCTTTATTCGAGATTTGCGGGGAACTTCTGAAGAATCAGGACTTATTTCTGCTATTTTAGCCATCGGTAAAGGATTTAATTTACGGATTGTCGCTGAAGGGGTAGAAACTCAAGAACAGTTTGATATTTTGGAGAGTCTCAATTGTGAAGAAATTCAAGGCTATTGGTTTAGCCGTCCCTTACCTACAAAAGAAGCAACAGAGTTATTAAGTAAAGCTTATCGAGAAGCTCAAAAAAATCCCCAACCCCTTAACCTCTTTACCGATAATTGATTGTTCACTGAGACAATTTCTGAGAACATTGATAATAAACCTTGTTTTGTTTGTGCGATGACTAACTTATCATCTTTTCGCCATATTTTGGTTATTGAAGATCAAAAAGCGCGACGTATTATTGCGCTTGAAGAATCAACTTATGGCATTGGTCGAGACTCTAATAATGACATTATTATCTATGATCGAGTCGTGTCTCGTCGCCATGGAACTATCGTTCGTATTAAACCGAATCCCCGAATCGATCATTATGCTTATCGCATCATTGACGGAGATTTAGAAGGGAATCGTAGCACTAATGGATTATTAATTAATGGGAAATTAAAAGAATCTCACAATCTCAACCACGGCGATACAATTATTTTTGGCCCTCAAGCTAAAGCCAGTTATTATATTATTTCAACTGCTTTGGAGATTAGTTTATTTGATCCCCTTGATCCCTATCGATTGCCAGAAGAGGCAATTATTGAAACCATAACACCTGACTATAATAAGTCAACTCTAATTAATCGAGAAGAGCTTCAAGAAAGGAATCGAGATGATTTAATGAGATTAGCCTCTTTTCCTGAATTAAGTCCCAATCCAATTATTGAAATTGATTTTGCTGGTAATCTAACTTATCTTAATCCAGCGGCCAGGATTAAGTTTCAAAATGTTATAGAAGATCAATTAGAGCATCCTGTATTAGCAGGTTTGTTATCGGAAGTCCAAAATATTCAAGGAAATCTTCTACTACGAGAAGTATTAGTCGGTTCAGAAGTTTTTGAACAATATGTTCACTATCTTTCGGAACATCAACTGATTAGAAGTTATCTTTTTGATGTTACAGCCCGAAAACGGGTTGAAAAAACCTTAGAATACCGTGCTTCTCATGATATGTTGACGGGTTTACCTAATCGCGTTTGGTTTGATGAGAAACTTGAGATTGCTTTAGCAAAAGCGCGAACCAAAAAGTTTTTAATGTCAGTCATTTTCCTAGATTTAGATGAGTTTAAAGATATTAATGATAATCTTGGTCATGCGATCGGTGATGAACTCCTGAAAAGTTTTGCCGAACGCTTAAATTCTTGTGTTCGTAATGATGATATGGTCTCTCGTTGGGGAGGAGATGAATTTACTTTATTGCTACCGCATATTCATAGTCCAGAAGATACTGTTAATCTTGCACAAAGAATCTTAGATGAACTGCAAAGCCCTTTTGAAATTGCTGGACATCAGCTATATGTTAGAACTAGCATTGGTATTGCTGTCTATCCCCAAGATGGAGAAGATGCAGAAACTTTACTGAAAAATGCAGATTCAGCCCTTTATCGGGCTAAAGAAAAAGGACGCAATCATTATCGTTTTTATAGCCCGACCAAGAACTCAAAACCGTCTGTCTTAGTTAAGCTAGAAAAATTATTAAATCAAGCAATTGAAGAGAAAGAATTATGTTTATATTATCAACCTCAATTAAGCTTAAAAGAACACAAAGTTAAGGGAATGGAAGCCTTATTAAGGTGGTATAACAATGAATTAGGTCATGTTTCCCCCGCTAAATTAATCTCCTTAGTCGAAAAAACCGATCTGATTCTTCCCCTTGGTTCATGGGTTTTGAAAACAGCTTGTCAACAAAATAAAGCTTGGCAAGAATTAGGCTTGCCTACTGTTCCGGTTGCCGTCAATTTGTCCTCTCTGCAATTTCAACAACCGAACTTAGTAGAAATGATTAATCAGGTATTAGAAGAAACCAGTTTAGATCCTCAGCTACTAGATCTAGAAATTACAGAAACATCGATTTTACAAAATCTCGAATTTGCTCAAGAATCTCTGTCTGAGTTGAGAAAATTGGGGGTACAAGTTACTTTAGATGACTTTGGAACAGGGCATTTTTCTTTGGCTCATTTACAAAAAATTCCACTGACTACCTTAAAAATCGATCAATCTTTTATTCAATCTTTAGAAAATAATTCTGAAAATATAGCGATAATTTCAGCCATTCTAGCTTTTGGCAAAAGCTTTAATTTACGAGTAATTGCAACCGGAGTTGAAACCCAAAAACAATTAAACTTATTACAAAAACTTAACTGTGAAGAAATCCAAGGATTTTGGTTTAGCCATCCCCTAAAATTAGAAGATGCAACAGAATTAATGAACCAAGTTTAAAGATAAATTGAACGAGCAAGATAAGTCTAGAAATTGCCATTCAGCTAAGTTGAGGAATGATTAAGCAATGAATAATCGCAATTCAAATGTTAAAAGTCATCATACACTTATTTTAACAGATAATCATTCCCGTCGTCTCATCTCTTTAGATTCTTCTAAATACTATTTAGGTCGCCATCGAGATAATTCAATTATTCTTCATTCTCGCCAAGCATCTCGTAGACATGCGACTTTAATGCGCAAATTTGATCAAAAAACTAATCAAGAA
>JBCDDV010000172.1:0-5988 GCA_039180145.1 Cyanobacteria bacterium P01_G01_bin.49
AAATTAGATAATGTAATACAACGATGACAAATGTTTAAATAGAATTCCCCATCGGCTAATTTAGCATATTTTTATCAGAAGTTTCTGTTTCTTCTTAGTCCCCCTTGAGATTATTATTGGGATGACAGTTCCTAAAGAAATTATTAATTTCTATTGGTTTTTATAAGCTTTCTGCTACTCGTCTTAATTTTTCTACCTCTGATGATTCTAATCGCCAACTTAATGCACCTCCATTATCTTCAGCTTGAGAAGCGGTTTTCGCACCAGGAATAGGAATCACATTTTCTTGGCATATTAGCCAATTCAAGGCAATTTGTGCTGGCGTTTTTTGATAAGTTTGACCCAGTTGTTTTAGTAAATTTAAAACAGGCTCTATCTTTTGGAGTCCATTAACACTAAATTTAGGATCTAATCGTCTTGCACCTTGAAGTTTGTCTAAGGTTTCTGGGGTATATTTACCCGTCAATAATCCTTGATCCAAAGGACTGTAAGCTAAAATAGTTACGTTTAGTTTTCGGGCCATCTCTAAAACTCCGTTTTCTTCAATTTTTCGAGTTAATAAAGAATAACGGGTTTGATTAACCGCTAAAGTAACATCATATTTGGCTAATAATTCATGGGCTTTTTCCATTTGTTGAGCAGAATAATTACTAACTCCCACTGTTTGAATTCTGCCTTTTTTAACTTCATCAGCTAAGGCTTCCATTAACGTTTCTTGTCCCATGAAAAAATCAAAAGGTGTATGAACTTGATATAAAGCAATTTGAGGAACTTGTAATCGATTTAAACTAGCAGTTAAGGCATCAGAAACTGCTTGTTTCCCAAAACGCCAAGGCAAGGGAAAATATTTAGTAGCAATTTGTATTGGTTGGCTACTCTCTTGGAGAAATTGCCCTAATAATCTTTCTGACTCTCCCAACCCGTAAACTTCTGCTGTATCGAAGAAAGTTACCCCTTTTTTGATCGCTGTTTGATAAGCTTCTTTTACCTCTTTTGGCCCATACTCTTGACCATAACCCCAAAATAGGCGATCGCCCCAGGCCCATGTCCCAATACCCAACTGAGAAACCTTGAGGTCACTTTTGCCTAAAGTAATTTCCATAACTAGACTCCCTGAGTTTTTTTACAAAAAGTTAACATTTAGCGACCAAGTTCTTCAGTGACCAACCCTTACCTTGTAAAATGAAATATTAGTCTTAAAACAATCTAAAAACTTTTCAACCTACATGACTTCCAATCAACTCGGCCCCAAAAATCTTCAGTCAATCCTATCCGTACTCTTACCCATTGGCTGTAATCTATCAATTGTATCTGATAACACATATCGTATAAATTGCCCTGACCACGAAATTGCCTACAAGGTCTGGGAAAATCGGGTTAACTGTGTTTATCCATTATTAGGCCCAGGAGAAGTTCTCGAAGTTGTTGCCTCTGACTATTATGCCAGAAGTTATCCCAAACCTTCCTAGAGAGATAGAGAATCTTCAGAGAATAGTGTTAGGTTCTAAATATTATTCTAAACACTATCCAATTGTTCAATAATGGAACAGCATCAAGCTTCTATTAGACAGTGGGCTAATTTCATCGCAATTCTCACGGCTTTTGCCACCAATGTGTTAGCGAATATTGCACCTATTAATGGTCTAACCATTGGAGAAATTTCTAATCAGTTATTTCCAAACGTTTTAATTACTCCCGCAAGTTATGCCTTTGCTATCTGGGGATTAATTTATTTGGGCCTAATTAGTTTAGGTATTTATCAAGTTTTGCCTAGTCACAGCAATGATCCCTATTTACAAAAAATGGGATATTTTTTGGTAATAGCGAGTGGGGCGCAAATTCTGTGGGTATTTTTATTTTTATCTCGATATTTCTTTTTATCTGTTATCGCAATGTTAGGGATTTTAATTTCCTTAATCATACTTTACCTGCGATTAGGCATATCTTTAAATCGTGTCACTAAACCACAGAAATGGTTGATTAATTTTCCCATTAGTCTCTATTTTGGATGGATCAGTGTTGCAACAATTGTCAATGTTGCTTTAGCCTTAACTTGGAGAAACTGGAATGGTACTGGTCTTAGCGATGTGGCTTGGACAATTATCATGATTATTATTGCAGCCATTCTGGCAAGTATCATCAGAATTCGTCGCTTAGATTCGGTATACTGTGGCGTTTTTGTTTGGGCATTAGTTGCCATTAGTATAGGTCAGTCGGAGAGTTTGCCAATTGTCAGCACTGCCAGTATTTTTGCCGGAATTTTAATTTTAGTGATGGTGGTTTGTGAGTTAAGAAGGATTAAACCACTGTTGTAGAATTCCTAATTGATGCCTACTTTCGTCGACTTGATTCTGTAATGGTTGCAGTGCTTCTTCATAGAGATTAAGCAGGGTTTGAAGATGAGCAACCCGTATTTGAGCTTGTTGCCAGTTTTCTTCATCTGTTTTGAGCTTTTGAGTTTTTTGAGCTTGTTTTGTATCCAATTGCTCAATCATTTCTTGGATTTGTTGAACGCTATTTTGCAAATGTTGGATATCCGTTTCAAGTTTTTGACGTTCTTGGTCAGTATTACTTTCAATTTCCTCTAGTTGAATCAAAATTGGCCCCAAATCAATTGTCGGACTATTGTTATCTAAATCCATGATGCCTTGACGACGACGTAGCACTCGTAAATGCTGCAAAAGAATATCTTGTCTGTCTTTGAGATTCCGTCGTTGACCGAGTAACGTTTCATCAAAAAATTGTTTTCTTTCTTGTTCTTCTGCTAATTCATTTTCAAGCGCAATGCGTTCAAAATCACCAGCTTGTACGAATTTTTCTTGTAATTCCTCAATTGCTTGGCACTGTAACGTTAATTCTTCTTCTTGATCATTAACAAAACGGACTAGCTTATCCAAATCATCCTGTAGACGATTAACAACTGCTTCTAACTCTCCTAAGGGCATATTCTCAAGACTCGCCACATCTAATTTAGACTCTGTGGGAATGTCTCCAGTATTAAAAGCCATACTTTCTACGGTATCTTGTAACCCACGGGTAGTTTGTAAATCAAGATTGATCTTTCTGAGAAGCTCTTGTTTACTGCTTAAAATGTTTTGTTGAACTGCCCATTGAATTTTAGACTCCGCCAGAGAACTTCGGGTTTCTTCTAATTCTTGGAGACGATTTTTCAGAGTTTCCCCTTGTTGCTGAACATCAAGTTTTTGTTGTTGAACTTGAGATTTTAAATTATCCAGTTGTTGCCAAAAGCTATTTAAAATTTCTTGTTGATTTTCAATGGCAGATAGGGCAGCTTGTAAAGGATGATTGAGAGAGTCGAGTCCTTCAGGACTACTGGAAATTCGACTAATCAGTTGTTGAATTTTTTCGGCCTCAGGACTTGCTAGCTCAAGAATTTCCCCAAAACGGTTTTGGAAATCTTGCATTTGTTCTTGGCTTTGCTCAACCTTGTCCCAAGCAGACTCCGCTTCTTGACGGCGGCGTTCAATTTCAGAAAGTTCCTTTTCGACATCTTCTAATTGCTCAAGACGGTTCTCTATATCCATCTCCCGACGGGTCAATTCTTGACTTTGGTAAGTCAGAGATTGTTTCCATTGTTCGATTTCGTCTTGCTTCTCTTTTAATTTTTCCGAAAGACGAGATAATTTTTGTAATTGTCTGACTACTTCTGGAGCCGCTCGTTCCGGTTTACCCTGAATTTGCCGATTATTACCTAAATTGAGTATCAAAAGGGTTCCTTCGCCCACCTGCTCCTCAAATTCTTCAAGAGAAATCATTTCCTCTCCAGGAATAGAACTCCAGGTCTGGTCATTGTGTTGACAAGCCAAGAGTTTCATCTCTGTCCGAGAAGTACCAATAAATCCTCTAGTTTGCTTTTTGACTTCTGCAAGGTATAGCACGAGTCACAATCCTCTCGATATTGCTTTTGCCTAAATGGTTAACAGTGGGTTTCTGTCGAGGGGAGAGAAAGACTGACATTGAGTACCCAACCATCGGTTTCTTTCTCTGAAAAGATTGCCTCGATCGCATTGCCTAAATTTATCATCTTTACATATCGACAGAGCTTAATTAAAAAATTAACAAAAATTGATTGTTTGTTGACCTTTTTGATCCTAACAGCAAATTTGGCGATCTTGATTATTATGTTTTTGGTTGACTGTGACAATGCTACAATTGTCTTAACCAAGTGGCTAGTTGCGCTAATCGCCCAAAAGAACATTGTATCAAGTATTTAGCCAACTCGAAGGTCAAAGTTATCAAATGCTACCCACCAAATTTTTGAGCAAAGCGTAAACAGAATGAACGTTCAAGTCTCAGGTAAAGGTTTGTCTATTTTCCAATCTCTAGTCAGTTTTGTCCCAATCTATCGTCTTTTCTTCATTTTCTTTTAGTCTAATCTTAAGGGGTGATCTGCCCATTGTCTTAACTTAACAGAGAAAGTATTAATCAAGTAATTCACTTTTTCCTTATAAACTAAAAAAGAGCGAACTATGAAGTTACTATGCAGGGAACGTTAAATGAAATTGATCTTCGCAGTATCCTGCAACTGATTGAATTAGGACAGCGTACCGGAGAACTTTTAGTTGAAGCCTATCCGACTGGGTTTGGAGACAGTGATGGTCTTTCGGAAAAATTCCCAGGGCGGCTATCTTCTTTAAAAAACCGTGATTTGCCACGGAAGTTTTGGTTAGTTTTCTTTGTCAATGGGCAAATTGTTTATACAACCAATGGAGAAAGCGGCTATTGTCGTCGTTTGAAAGAATATCTCTATCATTATCGATTAGAAATTACACCAGAAAACCTAGAAAAAGCCAAGATCACCAGTAGCAATGATCTTGAGTACACATACTTATGGCAATTAATTGAACAAGATCTTTTAACACCTCTTCAAGGAAGAAGTATTATCCAACAAATGGCACAAGAAACCTTGTTTGATCTTCTCAGTTTACATCAAGGAGACTTTATTTTCGAGACGGGAATGCCTTTCAACCCCTTGCTTACTAGCTTAGCAATTGAGCCATTAGTAACTCAGATGATGAAAAAAATACAACAATGGAAACAATTCTATCCCCATCTGCAAAACCCTCAACAATGTTTGATGATTACCAATCATCATCAACTACATCAAGCACTACCCAGAAAAGCCTATGAGCAATTATTACGTTGGGCTAACAAGAAGACATCCTTACGCCAATTCTCGCGGTACTTACACAAAGATTTAGCCTCTTTAGCCAAAGGAATCTATCCTTATCTTGAGAGAGGATGGTTACAGATTGTTACCCCTGCGATGACTTACTCAGCCAGATCAACCAGTTGCGAGAAACTAGAGACGGATTATCGTCCTCATATTGTCTGTATTGATGATGATTTCAGCATTAGCAAACAAATTGAAGGAATTCTAGAAGAAAATAATTATAAAGCCTCACTTATTATTGATCCACTCCAAAGTTTAAGCTCTGTCTTTGAATTAAATCCTGATTTAATTTTATGCGATATTGCTATGCCTAAATTAGATGGGTATGAAATTTGTGCCATGTTACGACATTCGAGCTTTTTTCGATATATTCCCATTATTATGCTGACAGGAAAAGAAGGCTTTACTGATCGTATTAAGGCGCGAATGGCAGGTGCGACAGATTATCTAACTAAGCCCTTCGGGGAACAAGAATTATTATTTCTCATCGAAAAATATGTAAAGGTTGAAATTGATACTTAAGTCTATGCTAACGACAAAATTTTCATGACAATGGTGTTGTTTTCCGCCAAAATTTGGGCAAATTAATTATGTACACTCGGAAACTGAATAACTTATCAATGGGTGATTCATTCCCCAAAAATTTGGTTAAGTTTCAAGATTCAATCAATGTATCAACAGAGTAATCCGACTAACAGCCGACTTGTCTTACAGATAATTTATAAAAGTGTTATTAGTCAGTGAGTCACATTTTATGTTTTATTAACGCAGTAAGCAGGACAAACGTGATGAGA
>JBCDDV010000173.1:0-5967 GCA_039180145.1 Cyanobacteria bacterium P01_G01_bin.49
CACGCACACGCGAAGCCCCGACCCCGACAAACATTTCTACAAATTCAGACCCAGAAATGCTAAAAAAAGGAACTCCTGCTTCTCCAGCAATGGCTTTAGCTAATAAAGTTTTACCTGTTCCGGGAGGCCCCACCAATAATACTCCTTTGGGAATTCTCGCCCCAACAGCCGTAAAGCGTTCTGGTTGCTTAAGAAATGTGACAACTTCCTGCAATTCTTCTTTAGCTTCGTCAATTCCTGCCACATCATCAAACATAATTCCTGTTTTTGCTTCCATTTGGAAACGGGCCCGAGATTTGCCAAAACTCATTGCTTGACCAGGGCCACCGGGTAAATTGCTAGAGCGACGGAACAAGAAAAATAAAGCGCCAATGAGTAGAATAGGAAATAATAAATTACCCAAAAAACCCCATAATGCACCTTCATTGCGAACCGGATGAGATTCTAGTTGTACATCAGAAGACCGCAACTTGGCCACTAAATCTGGGGTATTTAGAGGCAAATCCACCCTTGAACGTTGTACTCGATCTTCTAATTCGGGGTCGACCGCTTGAACGATTGCTGTACGGCCTCCTTCATAAAGATCAACGCTAAGAATACGTCCCCCATCTAAATATTCAAGGAAACGCCCGTAGGTCATGCGCGTATTAGCGGTGTTATTGCCTAATTGTCCTGATGCAGGGGCAAATGTTCCCTGCCATAGGAAAAATCCGACTACCAAGATCGGTAAAGTCCAGAGTAATATAGTTCTCCAAGAAAATTTCATAGGTTAAGGTTTCTCGTAGTTAAACAAAAATTGGGTTATCTAACAGAATATACTGCTTTTGTCAAGAGCGCTTACATAATAAATGTGAATTCTGGCTAAAAAAGTAAATCCAACTTAACTAAATTTAACGTAATTCTCAGATTCCTGGCAACCTATTTTGAGTAAACTGGGAAAATCCAGGGTTTTGAAAAGGAGATTTTGACAATAAAATATTAGTCAACTCAGCAGAAAATCATGATGCGACGGCCTTATTTGTTGTTCTTGACACTTGCAAAAAGTCTATAGTAGTTAAAATTGGTAATTGGTGATCAAAGGCCTAAATTTATGTATTGCATTGGGTTAATTAGTGGTACATCCGTTGATGGAATTGATGCTGCCTTAGTCGAAATTACAGGAACAGAATTAGATTTAGCGATTAATTTTTTATCTGGCACAACTTATCATTATTCTGATTCATTAAGAACTCGAATACTAGAAGTTTGCAGTGGAAAATCCCTATCAGTAGAAGAATTGGCTTTACTAGATGATGCGATCGCTTTTTCGTTTTGTGAAGCAGTTGAGAGATTACACAAAGATCAGCCTTTAGCACAATTAATCGGTTCCCATGGACAAACCGTCTTTCATCGTCCACCAACCCAACAAACATTAGGTTATACTCTACAATTGGCCAGAGGGGAAGTAATTGCTAACCGGACAAAAATTCCAACGGTGAGTAATTTTCGAGTAGCTGATCTAGCCGCAGCAGGACAAGGTGCGCCATTGGTGTCAAAAGTTGATGCTTATGTCTTAAGTCATCCGAATTATCATCGTTGTGTCCAAAATATTGGTGGTATTGGCATTGTTACTTATTTACCGGCCAGATATATAAAAAATTGGGAAGATAAGGTAATTGGATGGGACACTGGGCCAGGGAATGTCCTAATTGATTTAGCTGTTCACAAATTAACCAATGGACAAAGAAATTATGATAAAAACGGCGAATGGGCAGCCCAAGGAACGCCTCATCAAGGCTTAATTAAGCAGTGGTTAGACCAGGAATTTTTCAAACAATTACCACCAAAATCTACAGGACGAGAGTTATTTAGTCCTGACTATTTAGATCAATGTTGGCACGCTGCGCAACAAGATCAATTATCTCATGAAGATTTTTTAGCCACGATTACTGATTTTACCGCCGTTGCGATCGCTGATAGCTATCAACGGTTTATTTCTCACCCTATCGATGAAATTTTAGTTTGTGGGGGAGGTAGTCGCAACTTATATTTAATGGAAAGAATTCAATATCATTGTTCTAACGCTATTGTTAAAACAACCGATGAAGCGGGCATGAATAGTGATTTTAAAGAAGCGATCGCCTTTGCCGTTTTAGCATATTGGCGATTTGTTAGTCAGGTTCCGGGTAATTTACCTAACGTCACCGGGGCTAAACAACCAATGTTGCTCGGAGAAATTCATCTCCCCGTTGAATAATACGAGAAGAGTTTGTTTATTTTCTCCGCCTGATTTTCCACTCCCCGTACGTGAGTTTGACAAAAGGAAATTTTTGAACAATAAACAACCAGTAAGAAGTCTTAAACCCTGATTAGATCGTTGAGAAAAATAATAACTCCTAACTCCTAACTTCTAACCCCGAACTCACGTTCCGTAGCTAACTTGCAAACCTAATGACCATTACGTTGAGAGATTGCTCTTTGATCTATGGGAACATAAGGAAGATCGTGAGAACCAACATAAATTTGGGTGGGACGGAAAATACGATTGACTGTTAATTGTTCTTTCCAATGAGCCAACCATCCTGCTACTCGTGCGATCGCAAAAATTGGGGTAAACAAATCGCTGGGAATATCTAGCTTTCGGTAAACTAATCCAGAATAAAAGTCAACATTGGCATAAATTCCTTTACTCCCCAACATTTCCTCAACAACTTTTTCGAGTTCTAAAGCAATCTGATAATATTCATCATGTCCTGTCTTTTCAAATAACTTTTCTGCCAAATCTTGTAGAATTGTCGCTCTGGGATCTTTTACTTTATAAACTCGATGGCCAAACCCCATAATTTTTAGTTTATTGGCCACACAATTTTCGACGTAAGGCCGAACATTTTTTACCGACCCAATTTCCTCTAACATTCGTAACACTTCTTCATTGGCCCCGCCATGTAATGGGCCAGCTAGCGTCCCTACGGCAGAGGCAATCACTGCATAGGGATCAGTTAAAGTAGAAGCGGTTACCATCGCTGAAAAGGTCGAGGCATTCATTGTATGTTCAGCATGAAGGGTCAAACATACATCAAAAATTTGTGCTGCGAAGGGGTCAGGTTTTCTCTCAGTAAGCATATACAGAAAATTAGCCGCGTAACCAAGATCATCTTTTGGCTGAATCGGATCATTTCCTTTACGCATTTGATGAAAGGCAGCCACCATAGTTGGAATTTTGGCCAAGAGACGCACGACAGCTTGTAAAATGTATTCTGGATTATCTAAAGCGCGACGGGAGTAAAATAAACCCAATGCTGCGGCAGAAGTTTGTAAAGCATCCATGGGATGACCCGTTTCCGGGAAGCATTTCATCATATCGCGGATACGATACTTAATTCGGCGATGATAAATAATTTCTGTTTCAAATGCTTTTAACTCCTCTTGGGTGGGTAAATTATTCCAAATGAGAAGATAAGCACATTCTAGAAAACTCCCCTTAGAGGCTAATTCTTCAATACTAATACCACGATATTCTAAAATGCCTTTTTGTCCATCGACATAGCTAATACTAGACCTAGCAGCAGGTACATTTTCTAATCCTGGTATATATTCACAGACATTATTCATAGCGGTTCCCTGTAACGCTGCAACTCAACTTCATAGTCTGAAAGTTAACCTACCCTAAATTTTCTATCAATTCTTGATTTCCTCTAAATGCTTTAAGATTCAGAGTAACCATTTCGGAGAGGTTAATAAAAAGAGTTCACTCCTCCCCACTGGCAATACTCGATCAAGTAAGGTAATGCCGATAATTCCTGCTTTTTTGACCACCAATTTCCCTTGATGATTTCCCCAAACCAATATTTCTGTCCAATGACCTAAGTTAGGTTGATGACCAACTAAAGCAATGCAGTTTCTCTCCTTATTGTAGCGGGAGTTGCTCCACCAATCGACAAAGTCGCTAATTTTGCCGCTTGGGGAAAGACAACTTAATTCTGCTATCTCATCACTCAGATTAACCTCGTGTAAAATTTCAGCAGTTTGACGCGCTCTTATAAAAGGGCTGGTTACAATAATATCAAACTTGATTGTCATTGCTTTTAGGCGGTGAGCAACTTGCCGAGTTTTTTGTTGACCAATTTTAGTCAAAGGACGAGTCTCATCTTCGATTCCATCTGCTCGCTCAATAGCAATTCCATGACGGATCAGATAAAGTTGTGTCATTTGTGTATTTTTTATAGTTGTCAATATATGAGGTCAATATTGTGAGCAAACCGATTTTTGAATTAGTTAATGAGTTACCCACAGATAATATGACAGTGAAAGTATTACGAACCCTTGATTTTGTGGTTCCTGGAGAATGGGAAAATATCGTCGGATTTGAGAATACTATCCAGAAAGTGACAGGAGAAACAGATGAAGAGATGATACAGCAAATTGGCGATCGCGCAGTTTATTTATTTAATGACAAGTCTCAAGGCTATCAGCGAGCCTTATGGTTATATCAAACAGTTGATAGTAGCGATAATGCTTTGGGTGCTGCAGCTTTGGCCAATAAAATTGGCGAAAAAGTTTCTTTTCTCGGATTTTTAAACCGCATTACCCCTAATCCAGATAAAGCACAATCAATTGATTTGTCCTTGAAGCTAGTTGTAGAATTGGTTGCTTTTTGCCAAATTAACGGTATTCCGGGGGATAGTATTGGAGACTTTGTTGCTTCACTAGGAGAGTATAGTGGAGAATCTTTAATGCGGATGGCTGCTTTAGTTTGTTTAGATGGGTTAATTCCTTTAGGCCCTGATTTCATTTTAAAAGTTCAATCGACTCTAGAGAATCTTTCCCCTAAAGAATTAGATAATAATGGAACATTTAGCAACATCAAAAAACTTATTCCTGGTGATACTACCAATAGCCAGCTAGAGTTTATCGGCAGTAGTTTTGATTCTGTTAAGGGTTGGATGTCAGATTTCGTCAATGAGCGAAATTTAACTCCCCAAAAACTATTTAATCAGTTGAGCAGTTTCATTGAGTATTCAGAGGACAAATTAGACTATGTAGCTGCTTTTCTTGATATGACAACCAATTATTATGAACATACAGGAACTCAAACTTTAGCAAGACGGCTAATTGAAAGAGCAGTAGCAGAACTTTAGTCCTTTTTGGCACATCGTCATAAGTACATATGTGTTTAGCTGCTAAAGCCAATGCGAGAGAATCAATCTGTTACTGTAGCATTGACAAGCGGCTCCCTGATTGCAAAAAATCAGTGCGAATTTCGAAATTTTTTATATCCTCAAAGCCGCCAAAACTCTGAACTAGAGCTACTTCTAAAAAAAAATCTAATTATTGTGGAAAAAAGGGTTGACAAGGAAGGGGAGGTTAGATATATTAGTAAATGCGCGGTTGAGAGCGGAAACGCCCAACACGCTCCGAACCTAGAAAACTTTATAGTTTGAAAGCTGAAATTAAACAGCCCCTTGTTATTTGAAGAAATTATAGCCTATTAGTTCCTAGTTGTCTAGAAAACTAATAGAAACAACAACTATCCCAATTCTGAAATCCTTAGGGAAAAAGAATGGGAAGCTAGCATCGAACACCATGGAGAGTTTGATCCTGGCTCAGGATGAACGCTGGCGGTATGCCTAACACATGCAAGTCGAACGAAGTCCTCGGACTTAGTGGCGGACGGGTGAGTAACGCGTGAGAATCTACCTCTAGGATGGGGACAACAGTTGGAAACGACTGCTAATACCCAATATGCCGTAAGGTGAAAGATTTATTGCCTGGAGAAGAGCTCGCGTCTGATTAGCTAGTTGGTGGGGTAAGAGCGTACCAAGGCGACGATCAGTAGCTGGTCTGAGAGGATGATCAGCCACACTGGGACTGAGACACGGCCCAGACTCCTACGGGAGGCAGCAGTGGGGAATTTTCCGCAATGGGCGAAAGCCTGACGGAGCAATACCGCGTGAGGGAGGAAGGCTCTTGGGTTGTAAACCTCTTTTC
>JBCDDV010000174.1:0-5957 GCA_039180145.1 Cyanobacteria bacterium P01_G01_bin.49
CGGTAACTGAGTAACCGCTTTTAATAAGGTTAAAATTCCTTTTTCAGTGACAAATCTTCCCACAAATCCAATCATAAATTCTTCTGGTTTAATGCTCAGTTGATCTCTTAATTCTGGCTGTTCCTGAGCATTAAACCAGAAGAATTTATGATTGGATTTGTGGGAAGATTTGTCACTGAAAAAGGAATTTTAACCTTATTAAAAGCGGTTACTCAGTTACCGAAAACTCCCTGGAAACTTTTATTATTAGGAAGAGGCAAGTTAAAAGAAACAATCTTAACCGAAGCCCAAAAAAGCGGCATAGAAGATAGATTACTGATCATTGAAAGCGTTCCTCATGATCAAGTGCCTCGCTACATAAATTTAATGGATGTATTAGTTTTACCGTCAGAAACAACCTACCAATTTAAAACCTTAACGGCTGTGGGTTGGAAAGAACAATTTGGTCATGTATTAATTGAAGCAATGGCTTGTAAAGTCCCTGTCATTGGCTCTAACTCTGGTGAAATTCCTCATGTTATAGGAGAGGCTGGATTGATTTTTCCTGAAGGAGATGCTCAAGGACTACGACAATGTTTAAAACAGATTATGGATGATTCTCGTCTGCAACAAGAACTAGCCGAAAAAGGTTATCAAAGAGTCTTAGAAAATTATACAAATCAAGCATTGGCAAAACAATTATTAACCTTCTATCAGCAACTCTTAGAAGTAGTAGATATCAGCCAAACATAAATCAGTCTTCTAAAAATCTTCTCAATTAAATAATACTCAAAGGATAATTATCCTGCTAAGCTATAAAAAGAAACTAAAAATATCTAGTTATTAACATCATGCTAATTTTACCAGGAACAACCGTACGCGTCACCAATGTCGATGATACTTATTATGGATTTGAAGGACTCGTTCAACGGGTTAGTGACGGCAAAGCTGCCGTATTATTTGAGGGAGGAAACTGGGATAAACTGGTGACTTTTCAATTGCCAGAAATTGAAGCAGTTGATCTTAGTAAAAAGAAATAAAATGAGTTTGATTTAAACTTTGCATTATCTCTCATGAGTTATATCTGACTCCTTTTTCTGTAATCATGCGTCTTCCCCTACCTCAATTTACAACTGATAACCGCCACCATGACCATATTGCTGAAGTGATCGAGACATCAACCACGCAATTTTTAGCCCAGTGTCTTGAACCCGAAGAATTAAGCTTTCCCGTCATGCCTCCTTTTGGCAGTTTGGTGAAATCTCTAGATGAAGAGTCGGGTAATAAAATATTGGGGATGGTAACTTACGCAACGACAACGCCGATAGACTCGGTGCATCGTGCTAGAGCATTAGGATTAACTTTAGCAGATTTACGAGAGCAACAACCGCAAATTTTTGCTATGCTCAAAACAGAGTTTCGTGCAGCTATTATTGGATTTGAAACGCCTCAAAATGTCGCGAATGGTAACGGGCAGAATTTTGGAAAAATCCATCAATATTTACCCCCTCGTCCCCCACAAATTCATCAAGGCGTTTATCGTTGCCAACCTGAAGAAATTGTCTATTTCAGTGAACAAGTTGATTTTTTACGCATTCTTTTACAAGTGAAAGAGGCACCAGCCGAAGCATTGATTGCTGCTGCTATTAGAGAGATTTATTTATTACGAAAAGCTGATCGAGATTGGTTAGTTAAAGTAGGGCGCGCTTTGAGTATTTTATTGAAGGATGATTATGACCGTCTACAGTATATTCTTAGTCAAGTTACTCTTTAACTAAGAGATTAAGATTAAGTTATTTTCAGAGTTGAATGAGGTATGATTATTCTGAGCAATCAGTAATATTGCTGGTTTAATCATCTAGGCACTTAGTTGGAGAAATTGAGAGAAACTTTGAGAGAATAGAACAAAAAGTTCGCTACCAAAGCTAGAGGAAATTGCCACTCCGTTGGTTCGGTTCTACTACTGTCCTGGAAACCTCAACACCGTTAACATCATAAGAGCTAGAGGTCAATTGTTTGCATTAGAAGAAATCTATGTTTGTGTCTGAGGGATTATTAAAAAAGCTGAGTGACGTAATTAACCGTTATCAAGAGATAACGGATAACCCCTGTATACCTTTCCATCAGAATGCAGATATTGACCAGATTCGATTGAAAGTTCAAGGACAATGGTTTAGTGCGATCGCTTCATTAGAAACCCTACTCTTATCCCAAATTCAAGAAACAACTGAAAAGGGATCAACGCCTCAAGGGCTAATTTTATCAGCCCCTACACCAATTTTATGTGATCCGACCTTAACCACTCAATTACAGACCGGAATTTTTACCTTACAACTGAGTCAAAATCATACTGTAAAACAGTTTCAACTTCCAGCAGCCTATCGGTCTTCTGATCAAACTCAGGTGCCAGGCATTACCGAAATTCCCCTATTCCCTCAAGATCCCCTAGCAACAGAACAATTTTGCCTCGTTTTGACTTCCCGGTTTAGTTTATTGATGGTCTTAGGAGAAGATAGCCTAGGACTTCGGGCCTTTCAATTTTCTTTTGATCCAACGGTGATCAAACAAGGATGGTCACTTTTGCGATCGCGCCTTAAAATCACCCATCATCCTCAGTTAGCCTACCTTGATGAGTTAGTCGCCAAATTTGCGCCAACCATTCCTGCTTATCAAATTGTCAGCGAATTTAGTCGTTTATTACTTCATTATTTACCTCATCTTCCCGCCCTTGCCACCAAAAAAGCCTGTTCTGAAAAAAGAGATCATCAACAACATTTATCGGGCAACATACCATTGAATTTTCACTCAAGTGAAGAAACAATGGATATTACTTTACTTCAGGCTTTAACCCATGAAATTCGGACTCCTTTAACCAGTATTCGCACCATGACTCGGTTATTGCTTAGAAGTCGGGAATTAGAGCCAAAAATGATTAAATTACTCGAAAATATTGATCAAGAATGTAGTGAACAAATTAATCGCATGGAATTGATTTTTCGCGCCACAGAATTGAAAAGTCAATCTAATAGTCACAATGCTGCTGTTGAATTAGTGCCAACTTCTCTGGAAAATCTCCTAAATCAATGTATTCCCCGTTGGAAAAAACAAGCACAACGGCGTGATGTCGATTTAGATGTTGGACTTCCCCAAAAGTTACCACAAGTGGTTAGTGATCCAGGGATGCTGGATCAAGTCTTGACAGGGTTAATCGAAAAATGCACCCGAAGTTTGACCAGTGGAGGTCAGATCCGAGTGCAAGTTAGTACGGCTGGTCATCAATTAAAATTACAATTTCAAACACAATCTCACCAAGATAATAATCCATTCCAAGCATTAGGAAATCTCCTGATGTTTCAACCCGAAACAGGCAGTTTAAGTTTGAATTTGGATGTTACCAAAAACCTTTTCCATCGTTTGGGGGGTAAATTGATTGTTCGTCAGCGATCGCAACAAGGAGAAATCTTCACCATTTTCTTACCATTAGGGAGCAATACCCTTAAAAAACCCAAAATAAACTAATATACTGCTATTATTATCAACCAAATGAGCTAATATCAAAGAAGACTAATGTCCGATTACGGACAGACCCTATAAAAAAATACTATGTTAATCATCGATAATTATGGAGCTTTACGGTAAAAGTGAACCGAATAAAAACCTCGCTCTATAAGAGCGAGGACGCAAACTAGCTTAGTCCGTGATGGCATTCAACAGCACATCTGTTAAAGACATATCTTTCATGTCTTCAACGGTGACTGTATCTACGATATCAAATTTTGCACCAGTCTCTTCGAGTTGGTCATCTAAAGCTTTGAGAAATGTCGTTGCTTTTTTATCATTACCGACTTGAATTAGAGAAATCGCTAACTCTTCATCTCGGTCAATTTTGCGAGATGCCTCAATAATAAGACGAATAACCGCTTTATGGTCAGTAGTTCCTCCATCAGTGATCACCAAAAAGGTTTCTCCGTTGGGCTGTGCTTTGCCAATAGCTTTGCGTTCAAAATAGTTATCAAGGGCATCTTGTAGCACAGACGCTAAGTCTGTTTGTCCCATGGGTTCGTTTTCTTCATAAATTTTTGTTACCTTGTCTGAGGTAACATTGTCATAGCGTCTAAAACGACCAGAAAATAAATAAATCGTAATACCATCGGGATCGATTTCTTCACACTTTTTCGCCAGCGCAAGGGTAGACTCCTGGGCAACTTCCCAACGAGTTTTGCCATTGGGTGCGTCAGAGGTAGCCATACTGCTGCTTTTGTCGATCATCAGGGTATAGTCCCGATTTTCGATAATTGAGTCTCCTGCCATAAGGAAAACAACCTCCTAAATATCAAACTGTATGATTACTCTGCTCTCTAGGGTATTACCCTCTTGAAGCATTATCCCTAAAGATCCCGAATTTCATCAGAATTGAGAGGTGACTCTCTTGAATTTGTTAATAACCCATCACATAAATTGAGCCAATTGTAAAGTGATATTGCGACACTTTATAAAAAACCTTTAAATATGGTGTCATTTTCCAGCATCGTCTTAATGTAGAACATCAGAAGCAGCTAATGAAAGGGAATTTTTATAATGGACAACGAAGCTCAAAAATACCGTATGGTCTGCACCCTTAGTTTTGGAGATGTCTACGGTCAAATTATTGTTTGGTTAATCGTCATTTTCTTAAGCTTAGCGAGTGCTTTAGGGTTATGGAGTAGTACCCGTCAAATTTATGCTTTGGCTGTGGTAGGACTTGTTCTAGTCTTAACATTGCCTTTTTTACTGTTTGCGTTTGTGACAACTCTACTTAATCATATTGAGTTCGCTCCCCTTGAAGCAACGGAAAGCACTAGTTCTTCTTCTCGTCGAAGAATTAAATCCAGTCAACAACCGGCTGAAGCAGCAGGCTAAGACTATTTTTCTAATTTCTATCCTCAAGATTGAAAAGAGAGTATGAGGGATCGGTTGCTAATTATACCGCCTCATACTCTTCTTAATTTTATTAGCTTATTAACTCTTATTGATAAGAAAGTAAAATTTTTGTTTATTTTTGTCCTGTTACCCCAAA
The DNA here is from genome assembly GCA_039180145.1 of Cyanobacteria bacterium P01_G01_bin.49. GTDB lineage: Bacteria > Cyanobacteriota > Cyanobacteriia > Cyanobacteriales > Microcystaceae > JBCDDV01. Next base: position 5,036 of record JBCDDV010000174.1, read on the forward strand.
TGCTTATACATAATAAAGTTAACTGTCAAAAATTGAGTCTTTTTCCGATTTCTTGGGATTGCAGATAAGGCTAATTCAAGTGATCAAAACTAGACTGGATTTAAGTGAATCTTTGTAGCGTTTTGAGTGTTCTTTTGAGGAGTTGTATTAACAATTTCTCAACAATCTTTATTGAAAGTTAGGTAACAATGATGTACGTTTTTTATAGCTTAGCACAGTCTAGTAAAGTTTTAGTTGGGTCAGCAATTTTAGGGGTTGGGATCATCTTTTCTGCCTTACCTGCCTTAGCTGAACCAGAAGTGATTACAGACCCTAAACCTTTAGAAATTCATACCGGAACCGTGAATGATTTAGGAGGAACTGAGTCACGAACCCAAGCAGAAGGTTTGGCTGGTGTTGGGGGAGAATATAACCCATCAGAAGAACTTTCTTCCTTTGAACTAGACAAAACACCCCATGAAGCCAAAACAGAAGCACTCAATACAAATTTGGAACAACATGACGCGAATTTAGGTGACGTTGAACGCCAGACTTATCGTGTGCCTTTTGTTCATTTCTAATCTCTAAGTGTTAAGCTCAAGAACATTGGGATGAATTTTCGGTTGTTTTGTTAATATTTAGGATACAATTGGTGAGAGAATTAACGAAATAATTGATTGTGAAAACTCTCTCAATTCTACTTTTAATAATCCTGAGTCTCTTGATTATCGAGAGCAATAATATTGCTTTGGCCGGAGAAACTAACAAGGGTGCAGAGATTTTTAGTATTAACTGCGCTGGTTGTCATCCCAATGGCTCTAATATTATTAGACGAGGTAAGACGTTACAACTCAAAGCATTGAAAAGAAATAAAGTAGATACGATAGACAAAATTGTTTCTTTGGTCACTAATGGTAAAAATAATATGTCAGCCTATAAAGAG
>JBCDDV010000175.1:0-5948 GCA_039180145.1 Cyanobacteria bacterium P01_G01_bin.49
ATTAAAACCTGAAGATTTAAAACTTATAAAATTACGCGAAGGAAGAGGGTTATCTTGGAAAGAGGTTAGTGAAAAGTTAAGTTCAAATCAATGTTCAAAAATACCTAAAAGTACCTTAAGACAAAGAGGAAAAAGAGCTTTAGAACGCCTGAGAAAAGCCTACAAAAAACGTTATGTTTTAGAGGCGGGAGGTAAGAAATGATAGACAGTAAATTCAGAAAACTATTAGAAACTTTTAAAGACTCTAATAGAGTAAAAAATCAGAGAGAAATATACAATAAAGAACTAGATTCAGAAACTAGTCTTGACTTTAATAATCCAAAGTTAGAGTCAATATTATTTTACTATTACAAGTTAAGCACCCTTGAAGAACTATCCGAAGTAGAAGCCGAACATTTAGATAAAATCCTTGAATTAGCTGAAACTGATGAAACTTTAAGCTTAATGCTAAATGAAATTGATGAAATAACTTTTGAAGAATTAGATTTTTACGAAACAGAAAGCTTGGAAAAAGTTAAAAGCCAAAAAGCAAAAACTAAAAAATTAATCGCCAATTCAGAATACAATTTAGAGATTGATTATAACTTATCAATGCCATCTATTTTTAGTTATCAAGATATTCTACATGAATACTATAAATTAACAACTCTCGAAGAAATTACTGAATTACAAGCAAAACGTTTAGACGAAATTTTAAAAGTTGCTGAAACAGATGAAACTTTGAGTTTACTACTTAATGAGGTAGATGAAATAACTTTTCAAGAATTAGGGTTCTATGAAAAAGAGAGCTTAGAACATGTTGACAATCAGAAATATCGCTTGAAAAACCTAATTGATAATTCAGAAGTTACTCTAGAGAGTAATTCCAGTTTATTACTAAAACATACTCTCAAAAATCAAAATGCGAAGTTCAATACAAGTAGTAATCTAGCCTTAATATTAGGTGAAGGAACAAAAAAATCACATACAATGGCGAACAATGTTGCTTTTGATAAATGTTCTCTTAAAGGAGTAGTAGAGCCAAAATTCTACCGAAAACAAGTGGCGAATTTTGATTTCATTGACTCTGCGATGAAAGAAGAGAATGCAAAGTTCAATACAAGTGGTACACTAGCCTTCAATACAAGTAGTAGTCTAGCCTTAATGTTACGTGAAGGGACTAAAAAGTCCCATACAATGGCGGAAAATGTTGGTTTTGTAAAATGTTTTCTTAAAGGAGTAGTTGAAAAAAAATCATATTGCAAACTAGTAACTAGTCTTTATTTTGTTTATTCCGCAATGGAAGAAGAGATGGAGAGGCTAAAGGATCATCCTGTAGTGTCCAAAATATATTTTCCTGAACTTAACCGTAAGCAAAGTCTGGAAGAGGATTTACGCTATTATTATGGTGATAACTGGCGCGAAGAAGTGAAAAACACTAAAGCAGGAAAGGCTTATGTTGCTAGAATTCGTGAGATTGCTGAAGCTAAACCAGAATTATTAGTAGCTCATTGTTATACTCGTTATTTAGGAGATCTTTCTGGGGGGCAAATCTTAAAAAAAATCTCCCAAAGAGCTATGAATCTTTCTGATGGAGAAGGAACTGCTTTCTATGAATTTAAAGACATTCCTGATGAGAAAGCATTTAAAAACAAGTATCGTCGGGCAATGGATAAATTACCTATTGACCAAGCTACTGCGGAAGAAATTGTTGACGAAGCTAATGCTGCTTTTGGCAAAAACATGGAGTTGTTCCAAGAACTTGAAGGTAACTTAGTTAAAGCAATTGGCATAATGCTCTTTAATACTTTAACTCGTCGTCGTACTCGTGGCAGCACTAAACTTGCTCCTGTTGAATAAATGTTGATTTTTAATCTTAATATCAACATTTATTCAATTTACTCCTGTTATTCAAAACCTTTAATATCCCTTCAACTGGGACTTTCTCAGTGTTTGTAAATTTTAGAAATAAACGGGGTCTTGCTCGCTTTTGGTGAACTCAAGACAGGCGATCGCGGTGTGGCAAAACTTGTAACTTTTGCGACGATTTTCAGACTATCGATTTTTTTAGCTTTTTTCTGTTGCAAAAATTAGTGGCAAAAGCCTATGATTTATGCACTATGTTTTGCGACAATTTTTCAGGCTGAGGAGAGAAAATTGAAAATCGGATACGCTCGCGTTAGTACAAATGACCAAAATCTCGAAAATCAGATTGCCTCACTCAAAGAAGCTGGTTGTGAAGATATTTTTGAAGAGAAAATTTCGGGAGCAAAAAAATCTCGTCCCGAACTTGAAAATTTGCTGAGTCGAATTCGGGAAGGGGATACTTTGGTGGTTTGTAAATTAGATCGCCTGGCTCGTTCTACTCATCATCTCTTAGAAATTGTCGAAACTCTACGTGAGAAAAAAGCTGCTTTTCTTTCTCTTGGAGAACCTTGGGCTGATACTACTTCTCACGCAGGGAAAATGATCATGACGGTCTTTGCAGGTATCGCCGAATTTGAACGAGACTTAATTCGAGAACGTACCAGTGTTGGGCGAGAAGCTGCCATGAAAAGAGGAGTGAAATTCGGTCGCCCGAAAAAACTATCCCCAGAACAAAAAGAATTGATTCTCAAATTAAGAGCAGAAGGTAAATCAGCAACTGAGTTAGCCAAAACCTTCAATGTAGATCGCTCTACTATTTATCGTTTGTCTGAAGTTTGAATATTTTCTTGTAGGAGTTAAGTTTGGGGTATGGCTACGATCAAAGTATTACCAAAAAGATAACTAAGTAAGCATGGAAAAATTAATTGATAGGTTTTCTTCATTCAATATATTTACTAATTTGTTTCCAGGAATTGTATTCTGTTTTATGGCAAAAAGTTTATATGACATTCAACTATTACAGGAAGATTTGCTTGTTGGCTTGTTTGTTTATTATTTTGTGGGCATGATTATTTCAAGGATAGGTTCAATTCTAGTTGAACCTATCCTTGAAGCAACGAAATTTATTAGCTATCCAAAGTATTCAGACTTTCTTATTGCTTCAAAATCTGACCCTAAAATAAATCTATTACTAGAAACTAATAATTCATATCGAAGTGTTATAGCCTTAATTTTTTGTATTGGACTGACTGCTATTTGGAAACAATTACTTTTAGCTAATTCTAATTTTGAATACTTCTCTGTATATATTATAGTTATAGCTTTATTTTTTCTTTTTCTATTTGCTTATAAAAAACAAACTCGCTACATAAAAAAGCGAGTTGAAATGCAAGCATATGAGTTGCAGACAAAAGATGATTCAAAAAATAGTTAAACCTTGATTCAGTAGACTGTAATACTTAACTTTTGGCGTTGATTTTTTGCGAGTAATATCTTTTTAGGCGGATGTTTTTGTTGCTTTTGCTCCACTTACGGTGTCTGTAAAAAATCTTTTGTATCTATGTTTACGCAGAGCATCCAGTTGTAAATCGAGATTTTTGTTATTTATACTAACACTTGCATAACTAAGTAACATGTTATGTTGCCAAAAGTTTAGTTTACTCATAAACAAGTAAGCAAACTAAACTTTGATTAGGTAAACCACAATAATAAACTTAGCTCAAAAATGACAAAATCAGCTAAAAGCTATGTATAGCAAGGATTAAAGCAAAATAAAGGATGTCATTTAATTTTGCAGAAAATTTTGGGCGATCGCTGTCTAATGTATTGGTCGTTTCACTGAACAGTTGTAGAGAATTTTTGTAGATTTTTTTACTGTTGGTAACTTGAGAAACTAATTTTCTGCACCCTAGTTCTTCTAAACTAATTATCTTTTTTAATTTCTGCAATCAACTGATGCACTTGATTAGCTGCCATAACAGGGTATTCAGGGGGATATACAGAGGGATTATTTCCAAGTGAAGATAGTGCTTCTAAACAATTGGGAGCCTCACCTAAATTTCCCTTAAAAGGTTCACCAGGTGACCACGCATCAAGAAGATTTTTCACAATAGGTTGAAATTTCTCTTTTGTTGAATTAGGTATCCAACTTCCTTGTTCCTCTCTTAAAAGTTCTTCTTCTATATACTTAACAAAACCAAATGAGTCTTGATATTCAATTGGAGCAATGATTTTACAGTTTTTCCCAATTCCTGCCTCATATTCTACTGCTGCTGTTTCGAGAATACTAAGAAGTACCTTTTGTACAAACTCGTTTTGATTCAATTCAGAAGACTCAAATTTTTTTTGAACAAATGAATCTATTGTTGATTGAATAATTGTTACTGATTTCCACGGTTTGCTTTTTATTTCCTGACTATAAGGATTGAACTTTGCTTTGCTATAGAGATTATCTAAGCTATTGTAAAATTCAGTGGTATTAACGCCTTCTAATTCTAATTTTGGTTTAATTTCACCAAAAAGCTCATCAAGAGGATGATCTAGGTGATATTGAGCTTGATCGGGAGTTCCTCCATCTAGCAAGTCTCTAGCAGCAACGAGATGTCCCTGCATCAAACCTAAAACAGTAATGTAATGACTATCCGAAATTTTCTCAGGTACATTGGATTTTGGGGAAAACTCGTCAGTTGTTTTTTGGGATACATTTAAAAAATTGCAGCCTGCTATCGTAACTATGCTGACGAATAGAAAGATCATGAAAAACCGTAGTGGTCTAGACATACTAACTTTAGTTGGAGGGATATTTACTACTAGGGATAACTGAGAATATTCCCATGCAGCCATTCTCAGCTATTTTATCCTGATGAGGATGAAACATATACTCGCCAGGATAAGGATATGAAAATTCCAAAATATGACGTTCAGCAGTACCCATTGTAATTACATCTGTTTCTAACATCGGTTTAATACTTCTCCCTGTTGGAAAAACTTTAAACATATTGGCATGAATATGAAAAGTTACTGCTGCATCATACTCAATCATATTAAGTAGATATAGTCTGACTAACTGATTCTGATAGATGGAAATAGGATATTTTTTATAATAATTAGGAAGTCCGTTAAAAGCATAGATTTCATTGCTTAATAAGTCCTCATTAATGTCATAGCCTCCCATTATCAATACTATCTCGTCTGCTGGTGGACGCTTTTTAGGAGGATCGACAATAAACATTCCATAAAGACCTTTGCTTATGTGGCGATTAACGGGACTAATATGACAGTGATAAAGGTGGATGCCATAAGGTTTTGCGTCAAATTCGTATATGGTTTCTTTTCCCAACCCAATTGGAGTAATGCCATCCATTTCGGCAGGATGGATTCCATGAAAATGGATACTATGTCTGTGACCGTCTTGATTGCGAAAAATTACTCTAATGCGATCTCCTTCCACTGCTCTTAACGTTGAGCCAGGAACACGATTATTAAAATTCCAACTAACAAAGGATACCTCATTGTTTAACTTAGTTGAGGTATGGTCTGCTATTATTTCAAATTCTCTAATAACTTTTCCATTTTCGTGTTTAATACGACCATAATTAAATTCTCGCAACACATTTATTGGATCGAACCCCAAATAATCTGCTGATAGCTTTTCATTTGTAGTTCTTGGTATCCTGACAGGTAAATTTGATTTAGAGCGTAAGATTGGTAGTAAAGCAGCAGCTATACCAGTGATACCTAAGCCTGTTAGACTCCATCTTAAGAGTTGGCGACGAGTCCAGAAACTAGAACTATCACTTTGGCAAGATTCCTCTTTTTCATACATTTTGAAACATTTAACTAAAACTCAGCATCGCTTCGACATTTATAGAATGCGTCATGTTCTACCTCAAGAAACGGATCTGTATTTTTGTCCCTTTCATGAACAGTAAAAATACTAGAAAAGACCCCCTCCCCATTTTTTAATAAATCCTTTGTAATACTCTCTACATCTTGACGAGAACAAATATTATTAATATTACTATTGCTTCCTTGGTTACATTGATTATCTATTATTTTGCTCAGGTATTTTTCCATAAGATTCTTATTCGTTTTTTCTCTGG
>JBCDDV010000176.1:0-5932 GCA_039180145.1 Cyanobacteria bacterium P01_G01_bin.49
ATCATGGCAAACAAAACTCTCACAGCATTAACTAATACAGTGGTTAAGTCTTTACCTCAAGACAGTACCACCTTAGATGACTCTCAACAGTTTTCTTTAGCTGAAAACGAAACCATAGAAATTAAACAGTATCGTTCTGCCCTTAATAATCACTGGGAAATTGAATTAGTATCCCCTCATGATGGAATCATAACTTGGTTTACATTTATTTCTCATGTTGAAATTTTTGAGGATGCTAATTTCAAGAAAAAATTAGTAGAAACTGCTTTTGAAGAATGGGAGTTTTTTAGTCGAGGAACAAAAAAAGAACGGGAAGATGGTATTTGGCAGCACATTGTTCAATATTGGCAAGAAGCTCTTAATATGAATAATATTGATACCCCTACTGATGTTGGGAATATTCCTTGGTCAGCCGCTTTTATTTCTTGGTTAATGACAAAATCCGGTGCAAGAAATAAGTTTAAGCGTAACGCTAGTCATTCAGTTTATATTCGAGATGCTATTAAAAAACGGAAAGAAAAAGTCATTGATGCCCCTTTTATTGCTTTCAAAATTAATGAAGTAAGTCCGCAAGTGGGAGATTTAGTTTGCGCTCCTCGACAATCAGGCGTTACCTATGATACAACCGAATCCTACATTTCTCATTGTGATTTAGTGGTTGAGAAAAGAGACGATGAAATTGATATTATTGGTGGTAATGTAAGCAATTCTGTTACTAAAAAGACGTTGAAATTAGATGACAATAGTAGAGTTGATGATAATTCTCGTCCCTGGTTTGTCGTTATCAAAAATCTTCTTTAGCTATCTATATCTATCATCAGAAACTAACCCCTGAAATTATGGCAACACTACAAGAAATTATTGACAATGATCAGACCTTAAGTCGTTCTCAACTCAAAGCAGATAAAGCTTTAGTCACATCAGTTCAAATCAGACTTCGTAATTTAGGGTTATATCCTGGTGGTCAATGGATTGATGGTGATTTAGGAACAGGAAATACCTTTACATGGCGAGGACTTACTGAATTTTGTAATGCTGTTAATTTAACTGACTTTCCTTCAGATACAGTAGCAATTAATTCTCAAATTGCTACACAATTAAAAGACAGAAAACAGCTACCGTTTATTCTAGATCAAGCTAAAGATATTAATTTCATTCGTCGGAAACTTACTGACATTCAAAACAATTCCTTAGTGGCTGCAAATATTGGAGTTAATCATGCTTTTATAGCGCGAACTCTCCGTAATTCTCCTTTTGCAGCACAGATCGATCAATATCCTAATCATGTAGCACAAAAACCCGACGGAACTACTGTAGTTTCTTATGGCATGAGTACCACGTTAACAGATTCTGGAACGACTGTAATGTTTACAGATTATCCTAATCGTGGAACGCTCCCGACAATTAATTCATCAGGACTCGATTTTTTGCCTAGTAATATTTCTCATGCTTGTGTTTGTGTGGGAAGTTTTGGTGATGGAACTAGTCCAATGAAAACCCATTGGTTAGGAAAAAATGCGTTAAGTTCACAACAATTTTTGAGTACCACTAAATTTATTGGAGTTCTTAATGTTGTTGAGCAAATTAATAGTCGTTTTCCTACAGTTGATATTGATAACTGCGTTATTGAATCCCCTCGACACAAATTTTTTGATCTATTAGTCAATATGGTTTCTTATGATAAAGATGCTGCGGGTTTAATTGGCCGTTCTAATCAAATTGGTGTTTTATTTAAACGCTTTACTAGACGACAAGATTTAGAAACTTGGTTAAAACAAAGAACGGGAAATACAAGTTCTCAATTCAGAGGAGGTTATGGGGCTTCTCCCTTAATTTCTAATCCTATCGTTAAAGATTTAAGTAGTAGCGCAACGATGCTAAACTCAACAAGTATCGGGGATATAGGAAATAATTTAGTTTCTGCTTACGATTTAGTTCGCTTGATTAGTATGCTAGGATGGCATTTACATCTTACCTCAGATACTCGCTTTTTAGGGAGTCAGTGGAAAAGTTTAGAGACCGTTGTTAGAGCAATGGGAACAGATGCAGCGAGATACATCGATGTTGCTTTAGAAACGTTAGGGGTGATTAATTTAATTAGTGAACCTGTGGTGATTTCTAAAGTCGGTTTTGGAGTTAGTTCCTATACTTATGCTGCATTTGTAAAGTTTGTCGATAACCGTGTGTCACCGGCCAAACTCCGAACGTTTGCTTTAGCATTACGAACTCCTGATAGTGGTGGTGGAAAGAGACGAGATACCAATTTAGCCGTTGCTGTTACTGAAATTGTCAGACGAATTTTGACAGAATAATTAGCTTAGGGTGCTGGAAATTTCGGAAAATTGGCAAATTTTTGTACACAATTTTGGTGGTGTAGCGAAGATGTCCTTGGTTAGCTTTACCGCAAATTTACCACCCCGTACCCAGGGCAAACGCATCTTAAATATAGGCAAGGCAAAGATAGCAGTTGTCGGAGAAGAAATCGAACTTATCGAACAAGATCCCCAGTTCGTACAATGTCCGAATCAATATCTTGAACGCGGGACAATAAAAGAGCGATCGCTCTATGCTCCTTCCCTAACGTAACCACCGCACAATTTATAAAATCTCTGTATCCGAGCGTACACTCGAATTTTGTCCTATCCATACATAAATCCGATGATCGCATCTATGTTAAAAAAAGGGTTGTCTCTACGCCAGATAGCATCAGAAGTCAGAGTATCAGTTATAGTCATTTAAAATAAGAATGAGACACTAACTAGCACAATAGACTCTAATAATATCGTCAATAGATGTATCAATTGGAGCATACATTCTTGCTCGTTTTAAAGCACTAAAATCATGCTCAATTCCATTAAGATCAGGAGAATATTTTGGTAAAAATACTACTTCATGTCCTGCTTGTTCTACTATTTGTCTAATCATCGTTTTTCTATGAATTGGTGAATTATCCATTATCAACACGGACGGTATAGTTAAGCAGGGAATTAAAAATATGGTTAACCATCCTTCAAAACCTCTTGCATCTAAGCTTCCTGTAAAAATCATTGGAGCTATTAAATCTTTCTCTTTTTTTCTTCTTCCTGCTACTAAATTTTCTCTTTTTCCTCGCTTTCCCTGTCTTTCTCCATAGACTTTTTTTCCTCTTTTTGACCAAGCATACATTTTCGTTTCCATCTCCTCAAACCCTGATTCATCAATGTAGACTACACTGTTACTTCCATACTTTTTAACTAATTCTCTTAACTTTCTATAGTATTTTATTCTTTCTTCTCTATTTCTTTCTCTATAACGTAATTCTTTTTTTTTTGAGTTATAGTCATTTGTTTCAGAGCATAACAAATAGCACTTGGTTTTACTCCTAATCTTTTCGCTCTATCTGATAATTTTAAGTCAGGATTTTCCTCTATATCTTTTTCTAACGCTTCCCAGTCTAGTTTTCTTTTACGTCTTTCGACTTTTGTTGGTCTCAAGTCTTCTCTATTCATCCATCGATAGATAGTTGCTCTACCTACTTTATATATACTTGAAGCTTTAGAGATACTTCCTCCCTCTTCCACCCATTCAACGACCCTTGTTCTTAAATCTAAATCGTAAGCCATCTATCCTTTATTTATATACTGTTGTTCTCTATCTTTATTATACTTCTTATTTGTCTCAATCTTATTTGAATTAACTATAATACCGTCAGAAAAGTTCAAGCTGCACTTCATCATATTCATTAAAACCATTAATGATTACAACTTCTTAATCAATGACCGTATCTGTGGCTTATTCTTCGATTCTATCTTAATCACTTCTTTGACTTTCTCCTCTGATTTTTGCTTAGATTCAGGCTTTGCAGGAGGCGGGGTTTCTTCAACAACTGGGCTTTCTTCCTCTTCCTCGACTCCTATCTTTTTCACTGAAACTATCTCAAAACTCCGTTTTTTCTAATCTACTTTCTTCGTGGTTACGTCTTTCAATTCCAAGGTTACTGAATTAGTTCTAAAATAGCATTTTCATAGGCATTGTTGGGTTAAATATTCGGTTTTTTCTGTGAATAAGTCGGTGACTGAATCGATGAGAGTAGCATTGAATTTTTCCTTGTCATCCGTTGTTAATATCCCTGTGGTTGGGTCGGACTTATTAATTGATAATTGATAATTATTTAATTCTAGATAAAATTATTGATTTATGAAGAAATCAAAGAAAATCTTTTCCTAAACTCAAATCCTTTTTTTCTAATGAAGAAGTAATTGTCCATTATCCATTATCCATTGTCAATTGTTAAAAGGCTTGTATGTTCCTCTGACTGTGCCGTAGGCTCGGTACACGATGGGGTCTTTGTTGCTCATATTGTTTCATGAATTGATAAGATTATACTGTTCATCGCTTAATTACCTCAAAGCCTTAAAAGCTTAATTTACCTTAATCTTTTGAGCATTATAAATTGCAAGTTTTGACTCGATGAAGGAGCTTTAGTATCCAATCTTCGTTTTGCCCAGGAACACTGACAACATAGAATTCTTTTGCCTGTCTAAGGTGTGGAAGGTGTCCTCTAGGCGCATCTTTAGGTACATTTTTAGATTGAAAGGTTGAGTTCACAAAAGCACCTCTTCTACTCCAACCAACACAATCACTGAATTGTAGAAAGAGTGTCTGGTTATATTCTTTTGTTCCACCAAGATCATCTATATAAATTTGGCTCTGAACACTGAAGCCAAAACGTCCATTACTATATTTAACCCACAGTTCGTCTATGATTTGTAAGTCTTCGCAAGGAAAATTATCTATTTCTTTAGGTGTGACAAGTTCTATTGATTGTCCCGTCTTCATTGCTTTCTCCCAAGGATCAAATTGCTTAATAGCTTTGTACATAAGCTTTTTAGTCTCCTGGTCTGCTTCAATCCATTTTTTTTCCTTAAGAAGTTCTTCAAGCTTAGTATAATCAACACCTCTCTCACTTCTGAGTTTAATTGTTTGTTTATTAAAACGAGAAGTCAATAATTCATTATAATGTTCAAGTAAGATTAGCCTATTCTTAGAGACTAAATCTCCTGATACTATCTCCAAACTGCTTACACTCCAAATTAAAGGAAATTGACCTTGAGGAGCTTTCAGATTAAAATCTAAATCTCCATAATTTAAACGTCTGTTATTTTTGACTATTCCCACTCTTTCTGAAAATCTTTTTAAAATTTCGGGATCTATTTTTCCGCCTTCTTCTAACCATATTTGTAGTTGAACTCTAAATCCGAAATGATCATTGCTGAATTTTGACCAAAGTTGATCAAGAATACCTAAATCTTCAATAGGAATATTTTTTATGTCTTCTTCATTTAAGTCACTTTTACCTTCTTGGTCAGCTAATTTATCAATAATTCTTTTAGTTTCTTGGTCAGCTTGTCTCCATCTTTTTTCGGCTAATAAATTAGCTAATCGAATATAATTAATTCCTTTTTTACTTTGTCGATTAATTTCTAGGAGTGATTGTAATACATGATCTTCTGAATTATCTCTCGCCGATTGTGGCGACATTACCCCATAATTATTCTGAGTACCGATAAAGGTATTGCCCTGAACCGTTTGTCCACTAACAATGTTACTGCCAATAGATTCAGGGGCAAATCCGTAGATAGTAGCCTCTTGTAGATTATCTTTTGTTGGTGACTCTGTTTTCTCTTTTGCTTCAGGTCGGGATGAAGCCTGTTTTGAAATTAAGCTGTCAAAATTGCGTAAGGTAAATTTCCCTTTGTTCGTCAACCAAAGATAAGTATAAGCTAGATCTCCTGTGCCATCTGTTGGATAACTTTTAGCTCCCTCGATATATTCCTGTTTAGTAAGCTCATCTAAATAATGACGAACCATTTCAACAGGTAAGTTTACTCTATCAGCTATTTCTTTTTCTGGATTTATCGATTTTATTCTCTCATCAATAACTTTAAGGATA
>JBCDDV010000177.1:0-5926 GCA_039180145.1 Cyanobacteria bacterium P01_G01_bin.49
ACAATAGAAGAATTAGAAGAAGCTTTGATTCCCCGTTTAAAAGTGTTAATGAAACAGCCCGCATTCATTAGTGGATTGACTTGTTTCCATTGGTGGCCGAAAACCAATACTTGCGTTAATTAATTAATCGGATTTCATATCAATATTAAACCTCACACCTACGAAACTTCCCACCCTCATATAATGAACACCACCGACACAAAACTCTCCTGGTACGATGTCTCAGAAGATATCCAAAAATTGTTAGTATTAGCAACGGATAATTGGGAAAATACAGCCTTATCAGAACAGTATATTAACGAAGCTCTAGAAAAAGCTGGAAATAATCTCGATGTTTTGGTAGGAGCCTATCGTTTCTTTTTCTATAAAAATAAATCAGAAATTGCGCTTAACATTGCAAAAAAAGTCTTAAGAATTATCGAGGAAATGGAAAACCTACCGCTAGAATGGGAGCAACTTCAACCCATTTTAGTCGAGCGTCAAAACGAACCATCAATTCGTCTGTATCTTAATGCTTACGCATCTCAAGGCTTTATTTTAGCAAAATTGGGTCAGTTAGAAGCAGCTAAATTAATAACAGAAAAAATTAAAGAAATTGATGAACGTCGGGAATCTTGTGCCACAACAGTTTTTGAAGTATTAACCAAAGATCCCGATGAGGATGACGACTAATTTAACTTTCCCCATCTCCCTATCTTAAGGAAAAATCATGACAGAAACTCGTCAACGACAATACTTTAATTTAATCGATCAATTACTTCGTTGTCCTAATGGAGAAGAACCCAATGTATTGACTGCTAATAGCGAATTATTAGATCAAGGTTTTATTGAATCTTTGGTACAAGTTTCTAGCATGATGGCCCATGAAAATAATCCTGATGGAGCAAAATTTTTAATTCATGTTGCTCGTCAATTAGCCAAAGAATTAGGATTATATCCTGAAGTTCCCGCTAATACTTAAATCTTGTATTTTATTATTTTCTCGTAATTCTCGTTAGTTTTTAGCGAGAATTATTTTTTAATTAATCAGAAAATAGTGATTAAATTTGGTGAAATTTACGTAATTCAAACAGGTGGAAACGTACAAATCATGACAAATTTCCTGAGTAATTCAAGTGGATGTCATTACCATAGCAATTATACTTACCCTCACAGGTGTAAGATAAGATGTTGTCAAAGACGATTATAATGCCTTAAAATCAGCTTTAAAGAAGAAACTTGATTTTTGAAAGTGATCTGATTGAGACAGTGGATAAATTGCCAAAAAAGCTAGATCCAGAAGGTCGCAAAGCTACCTTGCAAGAGGAAGTCGAATTATCCAAAGCGACTGATGATGCTAAGATTATCAAGTTATACCATTTTTCATTAATAACTAGATAGTGTTTAAAGTGTAGGTTGGGTTAAGGCACGAAACCCAACGCCTATGAGCTTTTGTTGGGTTTCACTATCGTTTTACCCAATCTACCAAGTTTTCGGTTACTTTTGAGAATTGGTATTAGCTCAAAATTTACTCGACAACCGAAAAGAATCACTTGGTGGACAACAGATAACTAACTGAAATGTTAGTAATGTCAAATACACGGCTACCTCTGGGGAACGAACAGCGAGCATTAATAACATCACAGAAAACGACCCCGTTAAAGATAACTGAAACTGTACTTTAACGGCTCAAGATGGTTGATAGGTCAGAGAGCAAAAAATGAGAGAATTAGGAGTTTATTTAGCTAAAATGAGTGTTGATAACCTAATCTACGAGCGAGTTGACAACCGCAACCATAATCAATTGATTGTCTATCGTTTCTTCAGTCAATAAACAAGCTAAAAAATAACTAAATTGGGATGGTGCGGCTAAAAACCCAGTAAACACGAGAGGTTATATCTCTTACACTACCTCTTGTTTCCAAGAATCTCCTAAAATATTTTGATTTTCGACTATATTAGAAAAGAAGTTTGACAACCCCCTTAGAAACCCTATCAATAATCTCGTCTAACAAAGGTCATTGGTAATTTAGTTTTGAGGATACAAATAAAGTTCCTTAAGAAAAGTTATACAATCTTGGCCTACTGCCAATAATTAGAGGGTGTTTCTTGAGAAACGTATATACAATTACTTTTTTTTAAATACTTACTTCAATATGGTATTCAATTCTGTTATTTTTAAAATTCTGTGGTGTAGAGGACTTCTAACCTCTATTTTAAGCATAAACTGGGTAGTGGTATATCTATTAACATCCAGTCCCATACTAGCTCAGACTTCTCCTCCAGATTTAACACCCATACCAGATCTTTCTCCAGATGAAAAAGAAAGAGAAATAGATCAGAGTTCTGAATTACCGACAGAAACTGAGTATACATTAGGGGCAGGTGATCGTCTGCAACTCAATGTCTTTCCTGTCGAAGCATTCAACGGAGAATATCAAGTTTTAGTGGATGGAACTCTTACCCTACCACTTGTTGGAACTTTTCTAGCCGAAGGATTCACCTTAACCCAATTAACACAACTACTAACCGAAGAGTATGCTCAATATATTAAACGTCCTGTAATTACTGTTAGTTTAATTGCGCCTCGTCCTCTAAAATTAGCGATCGCTGGCGAAATTAGTAATCCGGGTTCCTATCTTCTTCCCGTTGAAGAAGGACAAAAATTTCCCACAGTTACCCAGTTAATTCAACAAGCAGGAGGACTCACCACTGTTGCCGATCTTGGCCAAGTTCAAATTCGGCGTCAATTTAAAGGGGAAATTTTGATTTTGACCCTCAATCTCTGGGAATTGTTAGAACAAGGACAGTTAAGACAAGATCTTACTCTACGAGATGGGGATAAAATTATTGTTCCGACCCAAGACACCGTTGATATTGCTCAAACTCGACTTTTATCAGATGCTAATTTTGGAGTAGCAGCCAACCAAGAAATTAATGTCGCTGTGGTGGGTGAAGTGTACCGTCCAGGTTCTTACCGGGTCATTCCTGAAAACGTAAGCAACAATACAATACAAGGAGTTACCCGTAGACAGCCGCCGAGATTAACTTTCGCGATTCAGTTAGCAGGAGGAATCAAACCGTTAGCAGATATTCGTCAGGTGGAAATTCGCCGATATAACCGTGATGGTTCTCAACAAAGAATTCCTGTTAATTTATGGAAGCTATTACAAACGGGAAATATTGAAGAAGATATTATCTTACAAGAAGACGATACTATTTTTATTCCCACTGCTCAAGAAATTCCGGCTGAAGAATCTGAATCATTAGCTGTAGCCAGCTTTTCTCCAGAAACCATTCGTGTCAATGTCGTCGGGGAGGTAGAAAAGCCAGGATCGGTAGAAATTCCCCCGAATACTCCTTTGAATCAAGGAATTTTAGCAGCAGGAGGATTTGATCAACGACGAGCGGATAGTGGCACTATTGAATTAATTCGCCTCAATCCTGACGGAACAGTGACAAAAAGAGATATTGATATCAATTTTGCTCAAGGCATTACGGAGGGTGAGAATCCAATTTTGCGTAATAATGATGTTGTCGTTGTCAACCGTAATTTATTAACAACGGCTTCAGATACTTTAATCACTGTTTTTGGCCCCATTGGGGCATTGGCCGGCTTTGTTAACTTTTTCAATCTTTTTAGTGATTGAAGTTTTGTCTAACTTTTTCAGTCAACATTATTAATTTAACCTGAGTTCGGAATAAGCTGAAACCTTGATTATGTTGTTCGTTGAAAACTCAATTCTTTCATAGAATTAGCAGCAAAATTACCTTAACTCGAACTAACGTTAATTTAGGAAAAAGTCAGCCGTTCTTTCAGTTTATTGGGCAATTTGTTGATCTGTAAGTCTACCGAAGAACCTGAGTTGCTTTTGTTGGCAACTATCCCCAAAAGCGGAGTACGGGAGAATGCCAATTGTTCTTGAGCTTCCTCTAACTCAGCGCGTCGGATTTGACCGAGAGCCGTCACCAAAATGATTCCGTCAACTTGGTTAGCTAATAGGTAAGTATCTGCTAACCCAACTAGAGATGGTGCATCGTAAATCACCAAATCAAAAGATTCTTGCAACTTATACATTAAATTTTTCATCTTCTCGGAACTGAGAAGTTTAATCGGATCAGGAGGAAGTTGTCCGCAAGTCAACACAGAAAGATTCTCCTCTCTCCAAGTATGTTGGATAATACTGTGAGGATGTAAGTCATCTCGATATATAAGATCCGTTAATCCAAATGCATTCATAAAGCCCACTTGCTTATGCAATTGTGGATCACGTAGATTTGTGTCGACGAGTAAGACTCGCCGCCCTACCCCTGCGGCTATCAGACCTAGATGGAGAGCAATAGTCGATTTTCCTTCTCCACGACAAGCCGAGCTAACAACGAGAGATTTCAGGGGCTTATCAGGGGAACTAAGACAGATATTAGTGTATAAAGAGTTAAAAGCTTCAGTGAAAGCGGAAGTCTGGCTAAGTTGAAATAACTCGTTTTGACCGATTTGTGTTACGTTGGCTGCTTCCCGGAAAAAATCATTTGAAATGCTGTTAATATCAAAATCTTCTACCTTTTTGTTAAAGGGAATAGTTGCCAAGATAGGTGCCTGAATAATTTCTTGAATTTCTTCAGGCGTATAAATCAGGTCACTAAGTGTATCCAAGCCGATAGCACAGGCAATTCCGAGTAACAAACCTAATACTGTTCCCAGTACCAAATTTCTCTTCAATCCCGAAGAGAGAGCCTCAGGATCCTCTGGAGGAGGAGTAAGTATTTGCCAAGGAACCTGTTGTTGAGAAACATCAATTTTAAGAGCTTCTCGTTTAGCAATGAATTGAGTCAAGTTATTCGTAGCAATCTCTAGGTCTCGTTGGATATCGACATACTGCCGAGTTGTGGCTGATAAATCCTTGATTTTTAATTCTAAATTCCTGATAGCCTCTCCTAGAGCTTGATCTCGAAGGCTAAGTTGCAGAATACGCTGAGACGCGCTTATCTGAATTTCTTCGCCTATTTGTTGAGTTTCATTGTTGAGCAAAGAGAGTAAATTTTGTCGCTGATCCCGGAGTAATTGAATTTGTGGCGTTGCTTCAGTCCAAATTGCAGATTGCTTTGCAAGTTCGGTTTCTACTGATAAAAGTTGCTTTTTTAAGTCTTGGTAGCGTTCGGTTTCAATTACTGAAGCAGAAATCGGTTCAATTATACTAGATACTCTTTTTTGTTGTTGAGAAGCAGCATCTAGCTTCCGAGCTTCAGTCAAATCAATCTGTACAGCTTGTTGTTCTTGTTTAAAACCATCAAGCTGAGCAGATAGCAGTTCGGCCTGAACTATGGGATCGATAAGATTCTTTTGCTCTCTAAGTTTCTGCAATTTTCCTTGCAGCAAGTCAACTTCTCTGTTTAGTACCGGAAGTTGTCTATCGAGGAAAGAAATTCCTTTCATGATATTTGATTGTCGTGTCTCTAAGCTGTACCTCAAATAAGCTTTAGAGACTTCATCTATGACATCTCTCACTTGGTTTTCATTATTGTTCTGGTAAGAAATTTCTAATATATTTCCTGAATCATTATTTTGGATACTTGTTTTGAGATCCAAATTTCGCTCTAAAGAATCATAGTCAAGCTCTGGATATTTATCTTGAAGCTTTTTGACAATGGGTGATAAGGATCTGGGACTTTTGAGGATCTTAAGTTTGATTTCATCTGCTTCAACAGCAATTGTTTCTTCTCGGCTACTCAAAGTTTGAGAATTAGTTGAAGAAAGTACCTGAGTTTCAAAGGTGACTGGTTCAGTTAAGAGTTCAACCTGAGACCGAAAAAGAGGATCTTCAAGGGAAGTTTTGAGAAGAGCAGCAGTAACAACAAGGAATGATACTCCGACCACTACATGAGTTTGTCGGCGAACAACTCCAACCAACTTTCCTAAATTGAGTCCTCCCTCTTCATTTGTATTTAT
>JBCDDV010000178.1:0-5912 GCA_039180145.1 Cyanobacteria bacterium P01_G01_bin.49
ATATTTATCTTGGGCTGATTCCATTGGATTAAGTTACAGTTTAGGAGTTGATGGGTTGTCTTTACCCCTACTAGCTTTAAATGGGTTACTAACAATTATTGCAATTTATAGTATTGGTGAAAATGTCGAACGTCCTCATCTTTATTATGCTTTGATTCTCTTAATAAACGCTGGAATAACAGGGGCCTTAGTCGCACAAAACCTCTTACTCTTCATTATCTTTTATGAATTAGAACTCATTCCTTTTTATTTGATGATTGCTATTTGGGGAGGAGAAAAAAGGGGCTATGCTGCCATTAAATTTCTACTTTATACTGCCGTATCAGGATTGTTAGTTTTAGCAGCATTTTTAGGAATCACTTTTCTCAATGGTGCCACCAACTTTGATTATGATACTATCACTACCCAAGGATTATCTTTAAACACACAACTGATTTTACTAACAGTCTTATTAGTAGGATTTGGTATTAAAATTCCCTTGGTACCACTGCATACTTGGTTGCCTGATGCTTACACTGAAGCGTCTCCGGCTGTTACCATTCTCTTGGGTGGAGTGTTAGCTAAATTGGGAACTTATGGGTTAATTCGCTTTGGTTTACAACTATTTCCTGAAACTTGGTCAATTGTAGCCCCAGGACTTGCCATTATTGGAACTGTTAGTGTCCTTTATGGGGCCTTGAGTGCGATCGCACAAAAAGATATCAAACGGATGGTCGCTTATAGTTCTATTGGTCACATGGGCTATATTTTAGTGGCGACTGCTGCGGGAACGCAATTAAGTATTCTGGGTGCAGTAGCACAAATGATCGCTCATGGTTTAATCTTAGCGTTATTGTTCCATTTAGTGGGTATCGTAGAACGGAAAGTAGGAACCCGTGATTTAGATGTTCTCAATGGGTTGATGAACCCGGTAAGAGGTTTACCTTTGACCAGTGCTTTATTAATTATGGCAGGAATGGCCAGTGCTGGTATTCCTGGATTAGTGGGATTTGTGGCTGAATTCATGATTTTTCAGGGTAGTTTTAGTACTTTCCCTATTCCTACCTTACTTTGTATTATTGCGTCTGGTTTAACGGCGGTTTATTTTGTGATTCTGCTAAATCGTACCTGTTTCGGCAAATTAGATAATAAACTTGCTTATTATCCTCAAGTATTGCGTTCTGAAAGTATTCCCGCTTTTGTCTTGACGATGATTATTTTATTTCTGGGAATTCAACCAAACTGGTTATTACGTTGGATCGAACCCACGACTGATTTATTAGCAATTGATGTTAATAAAGTTGAAAAAATAGCTTTACAGCAAGCAACAATTAACCATCAACAATTAACCATCAACAACTAATTATTAACCATGACACCAACCTCAATTCAATTTACTACTAAAATCCCTCCTTCTACCCATCCCTTTGCTGATATCATTTATCGCCTTGAAGCCGGGGGATCAATGTTACCAGATACGCCAGAAAACCTGATGCAAATTATTGGTATTTATAAAGCTTATGCTGTACCGATGGATTTCTATTGGCGTGACTTATTATATATCGCCGAACGAGTCTTTTTAGAACCCCTTCCTTTCTTTAAATATTTTTTACCCCAAGAATATTTAGACTTACACAATCATTATGCAGGAGATGATGCTGACCTCAGAGTTTGGCGAGGAGAAGCAAAGGCACATCCTGAATTACTAGAATTTATGGAGAAGGGAAAAACCAGAAAAATGCCCAAACTTTTCCATCATCTTTGGCACGATCGCATCAATATGGAATTTGCCGAAGCTTGCATGCGGGCAATGTTATGGCATGGTCGAAGTATGGGTTTAGGTAAGTTTGATGCTTACCTTGATACTGAGGAATATAAAGTCAATGCGGATCGGGCAATTAAAGCCTATTTTAAAAATAATCCGGCTATGTTAGGACTCTATAAACTCTTCCCTGAGATGTTTCTTGAACAAGTCAGACAGCTATCTTACTATTCCAATCTTGGTCTATTTTGGGAAGTTATGGCCCCTGTATTTTTTGAGATGTCTGATATTTATGATGAAGGAGGGTTTAAAGGGGTTCCTGATGCTATGAATTTCCTGGTTAATGGCATTTTTGCCGTTTCAGGAAGACCGATTTATCATCATGTTTATATTGATGGTAAATGCTACGAAATTATTCCTAAGTCGAAAGGATTTATGTGGTTATATGAAGCTGCTTTACCTTACGTAGAAGCTGTTTTTTATCGTACTGCCCCTTTTCGTGGGACTAAATCTTATAATGCGCAAGCAAAGCAAGTTCCTGAAGATCAAAAAGACTTCCATTACGGCATTTTATACGCCGATGTTTTCCCTGTGGGGACGGCTGGAATTCCACCTACTTTATTAATGGATGATATGTATCATTTTCTGCCTGATTATTTGCAGGAATATTATCAAAAACATTGTCGAGGAGAAAGTGATATTTTGATTCAATTGGGAATTACTTTTCAACGATCAATGTATAACGTTACGTCGGCAGTAATTCAAGCTTTGCGTCAAGCTTTGCTATATCCATTAGATGATCAAAATCCCCACCATTTACAAAAAAATCGTCAGTTTTTTGAAGCCCAAATGGATCGTTTTTTACGTCCTGAAGCACGTTTAAAAGATATTCAATCACCTTCTTACCGTTAGACAAATTATGAACTATCAAAAAGAGTCTTTAGAGATTAGATTAATTTCAGTCATTGCCATGAGTTTGTCGTGTTTAGTCTATTTAATAACTTGGTTTTAAGTAGAAAGAATCACCTTAGAATATAGAATAAAGAGAGAGCAACAGTAGGAATGTCTTGATGCCCAGACGAATGACGATAGCCCCCCATCTGACTGAAGAGGAACTTTATCAACGCTATCGTCATAGTAACGAAGCAAGACTCAGAAACCATTATGGGATGATTTATCAAAATACTGTTTTTTTTAGCCATTATTCAATTTATTTTTGCAAAAAATTCTGTTTTTTGACTAAATTCTTTTCTTTAGAATACCCATTTTTGAGTAAAGATTTATAGCCATAAGGACACTCCATCTTGTATAATTAAACTTATCTACTTGTTCAGTCAAGCAAATTTCACTCCACATCAATAATATATTCTGCAATGCTGTCCAATTAGCGCCGACGGGAAGATTAATCTATGTCTCTTTCCTGTAGAGAAAGTAATTGAATGGAGGCTCGGTTATGTTGCAGGCATTTGGACCATCTCTCTTTTTGGCCGACGGGCCGACCATCTCGTTCTACGGCCTCCCTCTCCAGACAAGGATGGCCGTGGCGCGCCTCGCCGTTGGCAGCGCGTGGGTCTGGTCGCCCGTGGAGCTGACCGAAGAGTTGGCGCGCCAGGTCGAGATCATCGGACCGGTTAGTCACATCGTTTCGCCGAACAAGATCCACCACCTCTTTCTAGGTGATTGGGCGGAACGCTGGCCGGATGCCCGTGTCTATCTGTCACCAGGACTTGCGGCGAAGCGGCCCGAGCTGCGCTATGACGCAGAACTTGGCGACGAACCCGAACCGGCTTGGGCAGGGGAGATCGATCAGGTGGTCTTCCGCGGCTCGTTCGAGTTGGAGGAGGTTATCTTCTTCCACCGGCCGTCTCGGACTGTGATCATGGCGGATCTCATCGAACGGAACGTACCGTCCAAGACAAACGGTTGGCAAAGCATCGTGATGCGGCTCGGCGGTGTCGTCGGAGACCACGGCACCACGCCGTTGGATTGGCGCCTGAGCTGCCTCAATCACAGCGCGGCGCGTGAGGGCCGAAACAAGATCCTGGGATGGAATGCCGAGCGCTTGGTAATTGCGCACGGTACTTGTGTAGAAACCAGAGCTAGCGCGGTCATTGAAGAAGCATTGGCCTGGATCTAGCGAACGCGCTCCATCGATATCTCCACTCAAGGGAAGTCGGCAGAGAGAAAAAGACGCTGTCGATGTAATAATCCCGAATATCCCCGTACGACCTTTGTCTTGAATAATAGTAATTCGGTCGTGTAGCCAAGAAGTTGATAACTAAAAAATTTCTGGCGTTGGTAAATTAAAGGATGAGTATCATAGTAATGCGATCACTATGTATTCACTAATATCTAACCAATGGCCTTGAGTCATGATTATTTCCTTCTATATCTAGATTGAGTATTCTCTCTTAGCTATCTAAAATCTCAAGCTTCTGTGGTGCATTCTCAAGGCTGCAAGAACTTAATCGGTATTCCTAACTGTGTTCCGGTGCAGTCTCGCCATGGGAGTCCGAAAGCAATGCACGCTCGTGAATCTTCAATTTCCCCTCTACACCTACGAAGGAACGCGGAGCGTCTTGCAATCAGTTGACCAACATTTAAGCTTAATTAACCGTGCATCATATTCTAGTATGAAGAATTTGTCATGATTTGATATGTTTAAGAGCCTGATGATGTAGACTTTTAAAAATGCTTTAATCGTACGAGAAACTACTCTTAAAAGCTGCAAATTATACCTCAACAATACTATAAGTGACAAAAATCAACTTTGAATTTCAGTATTTATACGGTAAAAATTTGCTGCAAACTTACTCTATTTTTAATCGAAAAGAAACAGTAAAAGTACTTGATCAACTAATTTTAAAGTGAGCTTTAAAATCCGTAAATATACAATGGTTAAGATAGAGATTCTTATCTAAACTTTAGGTAAATTGTTAAGTGTAAACCACATTTCAGGAAGATAAATTTGTCATGATGTTATCAGCATCTTTACCGAGATCAAAAACTTCAACAGTCTGGGTCTTCCCTGGACAGGGTTCTCAAAAGTTAGGAATGGGAATGGATTTGCTACAGTCTCCATTCGCAAAATTGAGGCTGCAACAGGCAGAAGCTATTCTGGGTTGGTCAATTTCTGAAGTATGGCAAGGTCAGGATAAGAAATTATCCAATACTCGTTATACTCAGCCTTGTCTTTATCTGTTTATGACGCTTTTAGTTGATTTAATGAAGCGTTCAGGATACCTGCCGGATATCGTTGCTGGCTACAGTTTTGGGGAATACGTGGCTTTGTATGCTGCGGGAGCTTATGATTTTGAAACAGGCTTAAAATTGATCCAAAAGCGTTCAGAAATAATGTCTCGCTTACCTAAAGGTTCGATGGTGACTCTGAAGGGTTTTGAGCCAGCACAACTAAAACGAGCTATCAAGAAAACTCCCAATGTTTGGTTAGCTAATGATGATTTTACTTATGCAATAATTTCGGGAACGTCTGAAGGAATTGATGCGATTTTATCCACTGTTGATATTGAGCGTGTGATTCCCTTAGAAGTTAGTGCAGCTTTTCATACACCTCTAGTGAAACCCGCAGCAGAAGAATTTCAGGAAATTCTAGAATCTACTGTCTTTCAGCCTTTTGATATTCCTGTATTTTCGAGCATAGATTTTGTACCTAGGGTGAATATAGAAAAGTTGAAAAATAGTTTAATCTGTCAAATTAGTGAGCCAGTAAGGTGGCAGACAATTTCTGGCGCATTGGTAACACAAAGGATAGAACAAGCAATACAAATTGGCTGCGGACAAGGACTACTCAAACCTATGAAGAAGGTTGATCCTAGTTTAGAAATTAGTAATGTTGGTTCTACTGCTGATATTAATAGTCTGGTAATTCGCGACCAATTGAGAAAGATGTCAACTCTCAAATCAAAAGCATTAAAGGTATAGTTTATGACCTTTTTACAAGGATCATCAGTGAATGTCCGTTGAATTTTAAGCATTTATGTGCTTGATTGACATAATTTAACCCCTAGTTGTTTATTTTTAGCTATTCGCACACATTTTTGGAGACAAAATCATGACAGCAGCAATCTCTATTCGATACCCGAAACAAACACAATGGCAACAACAATATCAAGTTTTAGCAGAGCAAATTGAAAATTTACGAGTCTATTTA
>JBCDDV010000179.1:0-5881 GCA_039180145.1 Cyanobacteria bacterium P01_G01_bin.49
CAGGAATGGTGATCGGTTGTCCGGTTTGAGGGTTCATTCCTTTGCGTTCTTTTCTGTCCCTTGGTTCAAAGGTTCCAAACCCAACTAGCACTACTTTATCCCCTGATGCGACAGTTTCCATAATGGCTTCTGTAAGAGCATCTAGAATATGGCTGGTTTCTTTTTTGGTAAGACGAGTCTTAGCTGCGATCGTATTAACGAGATCTTCCTTATTCATTGTTAGTTAATTTATAATTCTGACTGAGGCTGATTATAGCCGAAAATTCCCCCTAAGATCACCATAAAAGAGACAAAAATTAGTGTTTTTTTTGAAGTCATATTTGCTTTATTTCCTTCTTCTGTGGACTCCTCAACCAACTATCGTTATTTTTTGAGTGGCAAGATGGTAAATTAGTTATTAGTTTTAATCATATTGATTTTTTGTTACAAAAGAAACTAAAAAAATAGCCGTATCAGGAATAAATACTTAGAGAGTTTATCTGAGGCTGAATTTTTTTGATCAAACGTCAGTTGAGTGATTTTCAGAAAAGTTTTGCCTACCGTTGTGTAAATTTTTATCTATCCTAGCCTCATACTAATTCTCGTTATCTTCAATACTCCAATTTTTAATTACTAATTCTGTGATAGGTTGATAGGTTTTAATTTGAGTCGTTGCTAAACTTAAATTATGAGCGATCGCCATTCCTGCCACTAATAGATTTAGATCACTAACTTGCTGCTTTGAGTTAAACAAATTTTTATAAATATTAGCCGAAATTTTCAAAGAGTCTTGAGTAATTGGGATGATTTTGTTATAGGAAATAAACTCCTCGAACAAAGCTAATCTTCGATTATTTAATTGATGATAAATTTCATAGAAAGTAATAACACTAATATTCAAATAAGTATAGATTTGCAGATAATCATTAATTCTATCCACAACTAAAGGATGCTTACGGAAAAAAAGTAAAAGAATATCGGTATCAACGAGTGTCGGTTTCACGGTTTATTGGAATAACTTGTAAAAGTTGCTTAAATTCTTGATCTGATAAAGGAGGCTGGCGACTTGCTATTAAGCGACTTAAATAATCATTAAATTCTTGATCCGATAAATCATGCCAACAGCCGGCGAAGTCTAAAATTCGAGTAATTTGTTGATTTCTAACGTCCATAATTTATAAGACAATTCCAAGCTCAGATAGTTAAACAATCAGAAAACTTTAGAAAATATTTACGGTATTCAACCAATTCCCATTGGATAGAATAATAGAAGTAAAGGCATTTAACTGACATCCCAATGAAACAAACCGTTGCATGGTTCGTAGGTAGCATCACAACAATTATCGCAATCGTAACACCAAGCTGGGCCTTAAACACCTCAGTCGGCGAAGACGGGATTTATGCGAACCGTTTACATGAACAACCCTATCATTTAACGGGACGGAAAATTGCTATTGGTCAAGTGGAAATTGGTCGTCCCGGACAATTTGGCTTTGACAAAATAGCTGCTTGGATTCCAACCTTTAAGTTAGCAGGCATTTATTATCAAGATCGAACAGTTAAAGCCAACGGAAACCTTGATAACCATGCTGCAATGGTAGCAACTGTCATGGTTAGTCAAGACAAACGACTGCCAGGCGTTGCACCCAATGCGAGACTTTATGCGTCGGCAGTAGGCGCTTTAAAAGGTGGAGGACAACCCCAAGAATGTCTAGCTAGTCAACACATCGCTCAACAAAATAGCGACGATGTGCGCGCTATTAACTTCAGTTTCGGAGAATCTTTAGAACGGGATACCAGAGAAGAGGCCAAACTTGATGGGAATGCCCTTTTAAGCAGATGTATTGATTGGTCATCACGGGTGCATGATACCCTTTATGTGATCGCTGGAAATCAAGGTAGAGGAGGCATTCCCATTCCTACAGACCACTATAACGGGATTACCACTGCTTATACGGCGAAACGGGATGGAAAATATACCAAAGTTGATTTTGCTAATTTAAGCGCGCTTCCTGTGGGAATTGGCCGTAGTTTAATTAAGCGAGAAATAAATGTTGGAGATAGACGGGCCATTAATTTAGTTGCTCCTGGTAATAAAATCGCTCTATATGACTTAGCGGGAAACATTCAAGAAGTTAGTGGAACTAGCTTTGCTGCGCCTCATATCACGGCTTCTGTTGCGCTTCTACAAGAATTTGGCGATCGCCAACTAAGAGAAAAGCAGCCTAATTGGAGTTTAGATTCTCGCCGTCACGAAGTCACCAAAGCTGTCTTACTCAACTCAGCCGATAAGCTACAAGATCAAGGCGATGGTTTATTATTAGGGATGATGCGAACAATTTTCAGCAAATCCCAGAAAACTTGGCTAGACTCTGATGCTTATGGTGATCCATCCATTGCAGTTGATATGGAAATGGGTGCTGGTCATCTCAACGTCTTTCGTGCTTATCAACAGTTTAGTGCAGGCCAGTGGAAACCAGAAAAGGTTGTTCCTTCTATGGGTTGGGATTATGATCAAGTGACTGCCAACAATCACCAAGATTACACAATCAAAGACCCTTTACGTCAAGGAAGTTATGTTTCAATTACTTTAGTTTGGGATAGATTAGTCGAACTCAAAGACGAAAATAATAACCAACAATATGACATAGGGGAAGGTTTTAAAGATCATGGATTAAATAATCTTGATATTTTTTTAATGCCTGAAAATGCTGAAACTTCTACGGAGAGTGCCTGTTCTTCTATTAGTAATGTTGACAGTACAGAACATATTTTTTGTAAAGTTCCTGAAACTGGGACTTATAAAGTACGGGTGCAATATTCAAAACAACTTAACCGATCTAGTCAATCTTATGCTTTAGCTTGGTGGACAATGCCTGACTAAAATAACCTGAGTTCGGTGTTAGGGGTTAGGGGTTCGGAGTTCGGAGTTCGGGGTTATTATCAAACTCATGTTGTTATAAATGAAGTGTCGCATGATTATCGATCAAAGCGGGTGTTCCATCAGCATTAATAGCACTAAATTTTTGAAAATAACGACGTGCTTGGGGAGGAAAATGAGGAAAATCAAAGATGGCATCCCCTGCGGCAATATCTGCCCAAAAATCTCGCAACAAGGGTGCTAATTCTTCTGCTTCTGCTACAGGTATTCGTAAGGGAGATGCAGTTAGTAACTTAACCATAAAGGCAAAAGAGCGATCGCCTAACCATTGACGGGATGTTTCTGCTAATTTTTCCCAACCTGGTACACTATCAACTCGATGAGAACTAATATTTAGGGTTAAGGGATGATTGTTTTTTTTCTGAACTTCAATAATGCGATAGGGATGGGGATAACTAACTAATGATCCGGTAGTAATTTCATAAATATTCTGATGACAAGCAATGTCTTGAACGTGCAAATGTCCGGTAAAAATTAGTTGACTATTGGCAGATTCTAGCAGCTTTAATAATAAGTCTGCGTTGTCTAGCATATATCTTCTTCCTAATTCGTGATCAGCTTGTCCGGGTAAATGCTCAATCACGTTATGATGAATCATTACCAAAAGTAATTTATCTTTGATTTGTGGTAATAATTGTTCCAACCAATTGAGTTGTTCTTCATCTAAATAACCTAATTGTTGACCTTGTTGATTAAAATAATTGGAATTGAGAGCAATAATCTGTACCCCTGGTAAAATTTCTTGGGTGTAATATAAGGAATTGTCTTGATAGCCGCAATGACGATAATATTGAGGAAATTCATTTAAGCCAATGTTTTTATCTGTTGCATGAAGGGTAGGGACATCATGGTTTCCAGGAACAACATACACAGGAAAAGGTAATGCTTGAAGACGTTGTTGTAACCATCGATGGTTATCAGGTTCCCCATCTTGGGTTAAATCTCCTGGTAAGATTAGAAAGTCTAAGTTACTCTGTTCTAAGTGATTTAAGGCTTTTTCCAAAGCAGGAATACTGACTTCGACTAAATGAAAACGGTTAGTATGATGAGCGATAGTATGGGGAACCGCTACGTGGGGATCACTAATAATAGCAAAGCGAAAATTCATCATAATAGGTTATCTATAGAAGGTGTTGAATTTAGATTCTTGTTTAAAGGAATTTTACAACTATCATAACCTCCTAGACAGAAGATGCCTAGGGAGTTATCAGATTGACTTCAAGATTAACCTCAGAGTAATGTATTCTTGCCGACAATTTCTGAAATGTAAAGTCTAAATTTCTCAAGATGTTTACTTAGTCAAAAAGGCTGAAGATTATTCTCTTTTAGATCTCTCGATCAAATCCGAATTTATCCCGAATTTCAGCGTTAAAATACTGTCCTTTTGAGGGAGTTTTTTCTAATTCTTGATAAACTGACTTTGGTACTTGATGATATTTGTAGATATTGCCATTAGTAAATTCAATTTTTAGGATTTCTTCCTTCTCATCATAGTCAAATGATTGAATAGCAACACTCTGATTTTTAAGCAAAGGAAAAGCAATAACATCCCGAATACTTGCAGAATCAGTTAATAACATAATCAGACGATCAATACCAATACCTAAACCACCAGTGGGAGGCATTCCATATTCCAAAGCAGTTAGAAAATCTTCATCAATACTGTGTGCTTCTAAGTCTCCGGCTGCTTTTTGCGCCGCTTGTGCTTCTAATCTTTGTCTTTGATCAATGGGATCGGTTAATTCTGAAAAACTATTGGCCAATTCTCGACCCACAATATACAATTCAAAGCGTTCAACTAATCCTTTTTTGGATCGATGGGGTTTAGCCAAAGGAGAAATTTCAACAGGGAAATCTGTAATAAATGTGGGTTGAATTAAGGTTTCTTCTACCGTTTGTTCAAAGACTTCATTCAGTAATTTTCCAAGAGATTGACAAGTTTCTGGAATGTCTAATCCGGCTTTTTTAGCCGTTTTTTTTGCTTCTTCAAAGTCTTTGAAATTAGCAAAATCTAAGCCGCTTTTCTCTTTAACAATTTCGTGCATCGTTACCCGCTTCCAAGGAGTTGACAAATCGATTTTCTCTCCTTGATAGGTGATTTCTAATATGCCTAAAGCATCCATGGCAGCCGTAGTGATAATCTGCTCAGTAAGCTCCATCATATCATGATAATCAGCATAGGCTTGATAGATTTCAATTGAAGTAAATTCGGGATTATGTTTGGTAGAAACTCCTTCATTACGGAAAATTCTGCCTAGTTCAAAAACTTTCTCAAAACCACCCACAATTAACCGTTTGAGATGTAATTCTGTGGCAATTCTCAGATACAAATCCATCTCTAAGGTATTATGATAAGTGATAAAAGGACGGGCTTCTGCTCCTCCTGCTTCTCCTTGCAATACTGGGGTTTCTATTTCTATAAAACCTTGTTGATCTAAATAGCGACGAATTGAAGCGGTAATTTCCGCACGACGACGAAAGGTTTGTCGAACTTGGGGATTAACAATTAAATCAACATAACGTTGACGATAACGTTTTTCAGTATCTGTTAACCCATGCCATTTATCCGGTAAAGGTAATAGAGATTTTGTTAAGATTGTGTATTCTTTAACTTTAACAGAAAGCTCTCCTTTTTCAGTTCTTTTAATACTTCCTTTCGCACCGAGAATATCTCCTGTATCGGTTAACTTCTTGAGATAATTAAAGGCATTTTCAACCTCTGTCATAGAAGCTTGAATTTCTTTTTTATCCAAATATAATTGAATGGTTCCTGTTTCATCTTGTAAGCTAAAAAAAGCCAGTTTTCCAAAGACACGACGAGCAGTAATTCTTCCGGCGATCGCAACGTCTACCTCAACTTCTTCCCCATCTTTAAGGTTCTGATATTTTTCTTGCAATTGTGCTGCATCATGGGTAGATTCCCATTTATAAGCGTAAGGGGTTAAGCCTAATTTTTTCAAC
>JBCDDV010000180.1:0-5876 GCA_039180145.1 Cyanobacteria bacterium P01_G01_bin.49
AATAATTGATTCTGCCGATTGGGATCGAGTTCTGCTAATACATCATCTAATAATAAAATAGGCGGTTCTTTAATGACTTCTTCAATTAATTGTAATTCGGCTAATTTTAAGGCTAATACTAAAGTTCTTTGTTGTCCTTGAGAACCATAATATTTTGCTGGCGTTTCATTAATCGTAAATTCGACATCATCTCGATGAGGCCCTACTAATGTTGTTCCTAGATGTTTTTCGGCAACGTGACGCTGTTGAATTTTTTCTAAAAATGCCTGTTGAACCTCTCTTGGTTGATCGCTATTTAGCGTAATATTCGGTAAATAGTTAATTGTTAAGATTTCTGTGCCACTACTAATATTTTTGTGCCAACTTTGAGCGAGGGGAGTTAATCTTTCTATCACCCGATCTCGTCTTCTGGTTACTCTCGATCCTGCTGCTGATAACTGTTGATCCCATAATTTTAATTGGGAAGTTTCTTCAGATATCTTTGTATTGCTTCTTTCTTGATCAGATTTTTTCCTCATTACTTTGAGGAGTGCATTTCTTTGCCTTAATACCTGATAGTATTGATGTAAAATATGAGCATAAACAGGTTCTAATTGAACCAGAAGGGTGTCTAACCAATTACGACGAATTTCTGGCGACCCTCTCACTAATTCTAAGTCTAAACAGGAAAATTCTACTGCATTTAAGTGTCCCAAAAATTCAAGTTGACGGCGTAAGTTTTCCTGATTCAACACTAAGCTACGTCGTCCAGGGGAACGGAAAGTAATTCCTAAGTTAGACTGACCATAAGTGCGGTCAACTGTGGCTAAAATTTGCCCAGTCGTGGCCCCTTCTAAAATAAAATCGCGATCGCGATTCGTTCGATGACTTTTTAGGGTTGCTAACAATTCTACTGCCTCAAGTAAATTTGATTTTCCTTGGGCATTATTACCTAGTAAAATAGTTTTTTGGGCATTAAATTCAACCGACTGTTCTTGGTAGTTTCGGAATGCGTATAAATGAATTTTATTCAAATACATTATTGAAAATTTAATTAATGTAATTGCCAATTAAAGGGAAGTCGAAAATAAATTCCTCTAGGATCATTAAAACTACCAATTACTGTTAGTTCGTCTTTAACTTTTAGCAATTCTTGCATAATCGGATCTTGAGAAACTATCATTGCTTTTGTCTCTTCGTCCAAAGTTTTCTTAACGAATAATTCAGTTAGCCCTCGTGATTTTGGATATTCTACCACCTCCCAATCTTCTCCTAACTTAGTCTGTTCTGCGGCATAACTAATGGCAGACTCTAATCCCCCAAAACTATCAATTAGGCCAATTTTTTTTGCTTCTTTACCTGACCAAACTTTCCCTTGTGCTAAGTCAGCAACCTGCGCTTTAGATAAATTTCGAGATTTGGCAACTTTTTCTAAAAATAAGTTATAAATCTGACTAACAGACTTTTGGTAAATGGCTAATTCTTGGTCAGTTTTGGGTCGAGTAACGGTTGATAAATTAGCGAGTTCTCCCGTTTTTACGACATCCCAAGTAATCCCATTATTATTAGCAATTTCTTGAAGATTGAATAAAAGTCCAAATACGCCAATTGAGCCAGTAACTGTATTAGGTTGGGCAAAAATATGTTGTCCTCCTGTTGCGATCCAATAACCTCCAGAAGCGGCGACATTTCCCATAGAAATAATCACGGGTTTTTTTTCTTGAATCAGTTGAACTTCCCTCAGAATAATTTCCGAAGCTGTGGCACTTCCCCCAGGACTATTAATGCGAATAACAACGGCTTTAACGGCTTCATTTTCTCGAACTTTACGTAATAAACTGGCAAAACTATTAGCACCTATCTGTTGAACAGTCCCTTCTCCATCGACAATTGTTCCTTGAGCATAAACGACGGCAATTTGATTATCAGATGACTGTTTTGTAACTTCGGGGACAGCAACTTTAGTATAAGTTCCTAAAGAAACTTGTCTTAATGCTTCGTTTTTATTATTGGTAATTTCTTTCAACTGACCAATTGCTTGATCTCGATAGCCAACTTGATCAATTAATCCTAACTTTTTTCCATCTTTGGGATCTAAAATTCCTTGAGTATCCGCAACATTTTGTAAAATATTAGGTGCAATCTTGCGACTTTTTTCGATACTATTCAGATAATCTCCCCAAATTGTTGTCAATAAACCTTCTAATTGTTCTCTATTTTCGGTACTTAAGCTTGTTCTGATAAATGGTTCAACGGCTGATTTATAATCGCCCACTCGCACCACTTGAACGCCAATACCATACTTATCCAATGCGCCAGTCCAAAATAGAGGTTCTATTCCTAAACCGTTCATTTCAATTAATCCCAGAGGATTAACAATTAAACTATCTGCCAAAGAACTCAAATAGTATTCTTGCTCACTTAAAGTAACATCATAAGCAATAATTTTTTTACCACTTTTTTTAAACTTAGTTAAAGCTTCTCTCACTTCTGCAAAAACAGCGTAACCACTACCGTCACTTGCTTCACCACCATCTAAAAAAATTGCTTGAATGCGACTATCTTTAGTCGCTTTTTCAATGGCTTCTACAACTTGCCGTAAAGTCAGAATAGATTGCTCATCTGAAGCAAAAATCTCTCCCCAAGTAATCGGCGGTTCCCTATCTTGAATTTGAGTGGAAAGATCAAATACCAAAACCGATTTATCTTTGACCGTTGGCCCACTATCAAGTGTAGCGAGAGTCATCAATAATAGAACCAAGCTACCCACTCCCAATGTGGCAAACAAAAGTAATCCTGCAAGAGTACCAACTAAACTGGCAAGGGTTTGTTTAAAAAAGTTCATTGTTGAAGAATATAGGGATAAACATTCTTATAATAACTTGTTTAAAGAATCTGACTGTTTCAAGTTTAATAATTTAGTATTTTTCAGAGCAAACAAGATGATTTTCACAGGAGTTATTAGTCAGCTTGATAACGCCTCTAAGCCGTTTGACTTTTTCAACACGGATACCTTGGAGATAGTCTTTGTGCAGATCAGTGTTAATTATCTTGAACTACTGATTATCAGTGATTCAGTGATAGCACGATCTGATAATATTCAAATAACTAAGACGACCTGAAAATCGTCGCAAACCCTAAGATAGACGATTTTTTTAGATCTATTCCCCAGGCAAGATAATTATGAGTTTACTAACAGGCGATCGCATTTTAGTTCCCCTTGATTTTTCTGAGGTTTCTTTTGCTGCCCTCGACGAAACCCTCAACTTTATTGAAGATTCAAGCAAAGTAACTGTCCTTCATATTCTATCACCTTTACCAGCCGTTGAACCTTCGGTAGTTTGGGAAACTTTGGATGATGAAACCCGAAAAAAAAATGTTATTAATACCTTTCATGAACGTTATCCCAAATCTTTAGTTAAAGACCTGAAGTTTGACATAAAAATTGGCGACCCTAGTGCAGAAATTGTTGATTATGCTCAGAAACATAACATTACTTTGATCGTCATTGCTTCTCATGGACGGACAGGAATGAACCGTTTTTTATTAGGGTCTGTGACAGAACGGGTAGCACGCCATGCCAAATGTCCTGTACTAATCTGGCGACGTTAAAGAAGGACTTGACAAACTTTAATCAATTTGTATTTTATAGGATAACTCAGCTTTCCCAAATTATACTTATAAACTGTTTTAATCAACTGCAATGAAAAATCAACCACAGAATCTTGGACACTTTTTTAAACAGGAGATAAATTGGCTTAATACTCGATGGAAACGTTACAATGTCGGGCTTTTTCTGCCAATAATTATTTTATTAATGATTGTTTTTTCTCCCCATGTTTTAGCCCAAGATCAGCCATCTACCTCAGCAGTTGATGAGATTTTTGGCCCCATTGTTAACTTTTTATCAACTATTTTATTTTTCAAAATTGGTGGAGAAAATGGCTTTCCTTTTATTGTTCTATGGCTGTTAATCGCGGCAGTTTTTTTTACCCTGCGAATGCGGTTTGTTAATATTTGGGGCTTTAGCCATGCCATTGCTGTTATCCAAGGAAAGTATGACGATCCCCATGATGAGGGAGAAGTTACTCACTTCCAAGCTTTAGCTACAGCCGTCTCAGGAACCGTGGGACTGGGTAACATCGCTGGGGTGGCAGTTGCTATTCAACTAGGCGGCCCAGGGGCCATGTTTTGGCTAACCATTGCCGGGTTTTGCGGCATGGTCACCAAGTTTGTTGAATGTACTCTCTCAGTTAAATATCGCAGAGTTCTTGAAGATGGTACAGTTTTAGGAGGGCCGATGTATTATCTAACTCGCGGGTTAGGCGATCGCGGCTTTCGTCCTTTGGGTCAAGGGTTAGCTGTCCTCTTCTGTCTTCTAGGGATTGGCGGTAGTTTAGGGGGAGGGAATCTATTCCAGGCAAACCAGTCCTATGCAGCGATCGCTGACTGGCTTCCTGGTTTTCCGAGTTGGTTATTTGGACTGATTTTAGCAGCCTTAACAGCAGGGGTGGTTATTGGGGGTATTCGTCGCATTGGTGCTGTGGCTGAGAAGCTGGTACCAGCCATGGCAGTCATGTATGTTTTGGCTTGTTTATTGGTTATTTTCGTTAATATTGCTCAAGTTCCTGCTGCTGTGATGACAATTATTACCCAAGCTTTTGCTCCCTCAGCCGTTGCTGGTGGTATCGTCGGAGTAATGGTGCAAGGGTTTCGCCGGAGTGGCTTTTCCAATGAAGCTGGCGTTGGTTCAGCCGCGATCGCCCACGCAGCGGCTCGTACCGATGAACCGATCCGAGAAGGCATTGTTGCGTTGTTAGAACCTTTTATCGATACGGTTGTTATTTGTAATTTAACCGCCATTTCCATCGTTTTGACAGGAGTTTATCAAAATACGGGAGAAGGGTTAGATGGAGTAACCATGACGGCAGGGGCATTTGCAACAGTCATTGATTGGTTTCCAATGATTCTTAGTGTTGCGGTTTGTTTGTTTGCCTTTTCTACAATTATTTCCTGGAGTTACTACGGAATTCAAGCCTGGGCTTACTTATTTGGTAAAAATAGTACCATAATCTTTAAAATCATCTACGTCATTTGTACATTTTTGGGGGCTTTAGGCAGTCTATCAGTGATTATTGATTTTAGCGACTTAATGTTGTTAGGGATGGCATTTCCTAACCTATTAGGTTGTTATTTTCTCTCCAATGAAGTAGCGGCAGATTTAACTAATTATTGGCAACGATTAACCAGTGGAGAAATGTTAGTTAACGAACCCGTTTTAGAAGAACGTTAACTTAAGCCAGGGAGTTTTCAAATTCTGCTAAGGCTTGAAAGCTTCCGACTTCCCACGCTCTGGCAATAACTTTAGGAACAATTTCAAGTAAGGGAATTTGGGGAAATGTTGGACTAGTAGAAGCGGTTTCGTAGCCTTGTTCTTGTAATAAATAGATTGTGAGTTGTCCTTGATGATAAACCCAAAGTTCAGGAACAGCGATCGCTTGATAAGCATCAAGTCTCGTTTTAGAAGTGACATCTATTTCAATCACGAGATCAGGCGGTGGATCATCTGGTTGAAGTTGACGATGACCAATCATTTGCTGATAATTCTTAATATAAAAACAAGCGTCCGGTTCAACTCCTGCAAGATTTTCTTGTCTAAAGGTTGTTGATCCAAAGGGTTGGTATGGTCTTCCTGATCGCTTCAGTAAAATTTTGACCAGATCAGATAATAAATCTATCGGAATTTCATGTTCAGGAAGGGGAACCATAATTTCTAATGTTCCTTGACTGTAAGTAATACGGGTTGCTCGGTTTTCTCCTAATTCTTGTAAAACTTGTTCTAATTCTTGCCAGCTAATATCAGGAATTGTCACCACACTACCAGGAGACAATTTCAT
>JBCDDV010000181.1:0-5868 GCA_039180145.1 Cyanobacteria bacterium P01_G01_bin.49
ACTGCCCACATAATTCCAACCAAGATACCCAAACTGAAAAAAGCTTCTATGAAATGTTGGCTAAAATTTTTCTGGGTTTGAGACATTTTTGGCTCCAGTTATCAACGAGAGTAATTAGAAAACCTGGATTTTTCAATTCAAGGTTCAGTAAATCGGTCACAAAAGTCTTTTTATATCAATGCTTGAATTACATTTTAATCAACAAAGATAATAGCGAGGAAAAATTTTGTTATTTGAATACTTTTGTCTTGCTGCGTCTATTCTCATCCTTGCTAGTGTCTACGCCAGTAAGTTTTCCAATAGGTTTGGTGTTCCTGCATTATTACTATTTCTGTTTATTGGAATGTTGGCAGGTTCTGAAGGGATCGGAGGAATTGAGTTTGAGAACTATCAACTAGCCCAAAACATTGGGGATATTGCCTTAATTTTCATTCTCTTTTCTGGAGGCTTAGATACTCAATGGCGACGCATTCGGCCTGTTCTTTGGCAAGGATTGACCTTATCAACCCTTGGGGTTGTCCTAACGATGAGCATTTTAGGTACCTTTGCTTGGTTAATTCTGGGTTCTTTTTCTTCTTTTCATGTGGGGACACAAGGAATTAGTTGGTTAGAAGGATTATTATTAGGCACAATCGTTTCTTCCACCGATGCTGCTGCGGTTTTTTCCCTGCTCAAATCGAGCCAGATTAACTTGAAAGGCAATTTACAACCCCTCTTAGAGTTAGAGTCGGGAAGCAACGATCCTATGGCGGTGTTGCTGACGATGACATTAGTCAAATTATTGGCAACCTCTGAAGGGTCTTTGGGTCAATTAGTGTTATCTCTGTTTGGACAAATAATCATCGGAACACTCATGGGATATGGGATGGGACGGCTCATGAGTTGGGAAACTAACCGACTTCAAATCAATATCAAGGGGTTATATTCTGTTGCTATGATCGCCAAGGTTTTATTTACCTACGGACTTACGTCAATTATCCAAGGCAATGGCTTTCTGGCTGTTTATGTGGCAGGAATTGTAGCCGCTTCCCGTCAGTTTGAGGAAAAAGAAAGCATTATTGCTTTTCATGATGGACTATCTTGGCTGATGCAAATTACAATGTTTGTGACGTTAGGACTTTTAGTGTTTCCCTCTCAACTGATTCGAGCAACACCAGTTGCCTTGAGTATTGCTGTTTTTTTATTTTTAGTAGCTCGTCCCCTAAGTGTATTTATTTCTCTATTCTGGACAAACTATAGCTTACGAGAAAAAAGCTTTATCTCTTGGGTAGGATTGCGTGGAGCCGTCCCCATTGTACTCGCGATCGCTCCAATTACTGCTGACTTGCCTGGAGCCAATATTATTTTTAATGTCGTTTTCTTCGTTGTTCTGATCTCTATTTCGATTCAAGGCTTGACTTTAGTTCCAACGGCCCGCTGGCTAGGTTTAGTCAATGATTTATGATAATTTACTGCATTTTTTATCTACTATCAAAACGGCTTTAGGAATTAACAGGTTCGAGAAGTATCAGGCTTCTGATTTAATTAAGTTACCTATTTCGGGAGCGACAACCATTCTAATGAAAAGCAAAGTTTCTGAGCGACTCAATTTCACTCTCGTTTCTTGTCTCCTTCTTGGGTTTTTGGGAGCTTGTACAAAGCTAGAGGAGACACCTTCAAAGACTGTCATATCAACAGAGCAACAGTTAAGGGATGGCCCTGGTGTCACACAACTCTCCTCAGACCAACTCCCACCGATGGTCACTGGGCAAGTTATCTACATCCCCATCTACTCAGAAATTTACGACTTTGACCAAAATCGAACTTTCCAACTAACTGCTACCCTCAGCCTTCGTAATACGGATTTGGCTCACCCCATTGTCGTTGAAACAGTAGATTACTATGATTCTGGCGGGAAAAAAGTCAGCACTTATTTAACTGAGCCTATTCAACTGGCTCCGTTAGCCTCAACAGAAGTGATTGTTGCCAAAGATGATCAAGCAGGGGGAACTGGGGCCAACTTTATTGTGAAATGGGGAGCGGCTAATAAGGTCAGTCCTCCAGTTCTAGAAGCCATTATGATCAGCACCATTTCTCAACAAGGAATGTCGTTTGTTAGTCCAGGTAGAGTGATTCAAGAGAAGTGAACTGTTCTTGGGCTTAGGTTTTGATGGGGGCTATGTAAAAAAACTTACGCAATCAAGGGTTTTAGATGACATATAGCCACATCAAAATTCCTCGAATCATGAAGGATAATTTTGAGGGAAAATGCTGACAAACTTGATCAAGATAATCGTTAGAAGTTTCGTATTGACAACAGATAGAAAATGTGTGGATAGTCTTGAAAAGCGATCGCCACTTATGTTTTCTGATCATTGAGGGTATTTTGCCAATTGGAACTTATGGGGATTGTTCATTAATCCCCTATCGTGGAATTACGATAGGCAACAGTCGAAGTTTTGCGATCAATGCCAATAACCGAGTTGCCTTTGATATACCATTCGGTTATCTTGTTTGTTGAAAGGCTGCCAGGGATAGTTGTCAACCACTTTGGTTGCTCTTGGTCAGTCCTCAATGCGCCAGTGGGTATCCATTGGTCAATCTTGCTAGCTGGAACCACAGCGAGAATCCTAATGTCCCAGTCAGATGGCCCGGGAACCACGCCAACACTGTTATTATGGTACACTACACTGTATTCGAGCTTGAGATAGGTGCGAGTAAAGGTGACGTATTGCTCAATAAAAGTGATGCGATCTTGTAGTTTTGAGCGATTGCTGCTAGTTTCTGATACAGTTTTCGGCCTAGACTGCGTATTGGAAAAGCTTGGAAAGCAACCAGTTAGCAGAATAACTAGAAGCAAGGAGTGAAATATTTGCATAGACTCAGATCTCGCACCAAAAGAATTTGAGATAAAAACTGGGAGTTCTCCAGAGTTATCCATTTGAGATAGATAATTCACATCAAGAACTCATAAAAACGCAACCAATCAACCATAATAAAAATTAATTATAATTATAACCGTAGATTATTACAGATGGTTTTTAAATAAACAGGTTACTTTAATCGATGATTTTATGTTGCGTTTTAGGCCAGATTATTGGAGACGGCTTGGCTAATTCTGACCCATAAAGTTCGATAATAGAAATCATGACCTAAGATGTATCAGTGAGTCGCTTCTGTATTGACTCCCACAAAATCACCAATAGCGAGTTTCCTTAGTTTGTGAAAGTGACAGAATATGTCACCGTTCCTGAATGTCTCTTATCCGAAGAACAGTTACCTGATGAACAGCGATCGCCCTGGCAATAGCCTTGCTGATTATCAATACTTTGCTTTTGGCTAATGTGGTAATCACAACTTTTAGTTTCTTTACACAAGACTTGTAGAGTAATATCGGCCATAGGTCAAGATTTTGCCATGGGTTACGAACCTCAAATTCAAGCGGCATAGCAGTATCTGCGATCACTCGAATTAGGTTTAATTTCGCTAATTCCAGCCTAAATGCACAACAGCTTACCTCGATTGTATCTCTATGAACCAATCTACCTCTGAACCTAAACCCCCCAATATTCAAGCTGAACTGGCTAGGGATCGTAACCGTTTAGCGGCCGAACGAACCTTAATGGCCTGGATTCGCACCAGTCTTTCTTTGATAGGTTTTGGTTTTGGGATTGACAGTGTTGTGAGTTCGATTAAAAGTTTGGAAGTGGCTAATAATATTAATCCTGTCCGTTTCTCCCGAATTCTCGGTCTTGCATTTATTGCTTTGGGTATCTATGCAATGGTGTCTGCGGCGATCGATCATTATCGAGAGTTGCGACGAATCCAGCGGGGGGGAGACTACTTTTATACCCCTCGCCGTTCCTTGGGATTAACAGTGGCGATCGCTTTGGTTGGTATTGGGGTTGCTGCTTTTGTGGGAATTTTGTTCAAGGCAATTTTTACGACCCATTCATAAGGTAACCTGAGTTCGGGATAAGAAAATCTAGTAGAAAGTCGGGAACAGGGAAAAGTAAAGATGTAAGGGAGGAGATGTGAGGAGAGGGAAAGGAGGAAGTAATGGAATTAGGGGAAGACAATCAACAATCAACAAGCAACAGAACTCCCCAATTCCTTAAACCGAACTGAGGTTAAGGTAAATCAAACCACTTCTATTTGCAAAGCAAGCTGAGGCTATTTCTGCAAAGGAAAACCTAATCGTTCTCTTTGCTGTAGATACAGACTCGCAACTTCTCTAGCTAGACTACGAATACGACCAATATAACGAGTTCTTTCGGCAACGGCAATCACGCCGCGAGCGTCCAATAAATTAAACGAATGAGAGCATTTCAAGACATAATCTAAACTCGGTAAAACTAACCCTCTTTCTATTAATTGTTTCGCTTCTTGCTCATATAAACTAAACAATTTAAACAGTAAATCAGGATCAGACGCTTCAAAATTATAAGTACATTGTTCTACTTCACTTTGTAGAAAAATTTCCCCATAACTTGTCTGATCATTCCATTGAATTTTTGTGATGGCTTCTACTTCTTGGAGATACATAGCTAACCGTTCCAACCCATAGGTTATCTCAATAGAAACGGGACGACAATCAATGCCACCACATTGTTGAAAATAGGTGAATTGAGTAATTTCCATGCCATCTAGCCAAACCTCCCAACCCACACCCCAAGCACCTAACGTAGGAGATTCCCAGTTATCCTCAACAAAACGAATATCATGATCTTCAGGTTTAATGCCTAATGCACGTAGGGAGTCTAAATAGATTTCTTGAATGTTATCAGGGGAAGGTTTAATCAAGACTTGATATTGAAAATAATGTTGAAAACGGTTAGGATTTTCGCCATAACGACCATCCGTAGGACGACGACAAGGTTCGACATAAGCCACTGACCACGGTTCAGGCCCGATCGCCCTTAAAAATGTATGGGGACTCATCGTGCCAGCCCCTTTTTCAGTATCATAGGGCTGAGCAACTAAACAACCGCGATCGCTCCAAAATTCGTGCAACTTGGCAATAATTTCTTGAAAATTAATGGACACGGTTGTTCTCCTTTTTTAGATGCGTTGTTTGGATAAATTAGGTTTCTAGCTAGTCTAGTTTACTCTCTGCCACAGGTAAAATGTGATAGATTTTCATTTTTTCCCCCGTTGAATAGTCTATCTCCGCATACGGGACATTTTCAACCTTAGAGCTTAGCAATTTGTTCATATTTAGAGGCTTTTGCCCAGTAGTTCTTTCTTTTTTTTGATGCTGCCTTCGTCTATGCCAATATTCAGGGCTTCTAACTTGTATCTTAAAATATAAATATGAGTCAATTACTTTTTGAGTGGGATAACGAAAAAAATAGAATCAATCAAAAAAAGCATAGTGTTTCTTTTGAAGAAGCCAAAACCGTGTTTTACGATGATAATGCCATTCAATTTTGGGACGACGATCATGGTGGAAGGGAAGAGCGATTTTTACTGCTTGGTAGAAGCTCTAAAATGCGAATATTACTAATCGTTCATTGTTTCCGAGAACCAGAATCCGTAATCAGAATTATTTCAGCCCGAAAAGCAACTCAAAAAGAAAGCCAGGAATATCGAGGATAAAATCATGAAACCAGAATATGATCTTGCTAAGATGAAAAGTCGTCCGAATCCTTATGCTAAACAACTCAAGCAACAAGTTACTTTGCCTTTGGGAATTGACGTGATAGATTACTTTGAAAAGAAAGCACAGGAAAAAGGAATTTCTTACCAAGAATTAATCCATTTATATCTAGCTGATTGTGTTCAACATCAGCGTGAACTATCTTTTTAGGAATTATTCTTGAGCTAGCTATAAGTTAAAAGGAGTAAACTATGCTTCATTAAATTTTATAATCTAAGGTTGACACCTCC
>JBCDDV010000182.1:0-5846 GCA_039180145.1 Cyanobacteria bacterium P01_G01_bin.49
GAAATTTATAAGAAAGCCAGTGTATTTGATATGGTTGGGGTTGAAGTAGACGGCATGGACGTGTTGGCGGTGCGAAAAGTAGCCCAAGAAGCTGTCGCTAGGGCCCGTGCTGGAGAAGGTCCTACTTTAATTGAAGCCTTAACTTATCGCTTTCGGGGACATTCACTCGCTGATCCCGATGAATTGCGATCGCCTGACGAGAAAAAGTTTTGGGGTCGCAAAGATCCCCTCGAAAAGCTAGGGAGTCATTTACTAGAACATAATTTAGCGAATCAAGATGAATTAACAGCCATTCAGCAAACAATACAAGCAGCCGTTGATGATGCCGTTAAATTTGCTGAAGACAGTCCTGAACCTGATTCTAGCGAATTATATCGTTATGTTTTTGCTGAAGACTAAACTTCGCGATTGGTTCATGGGGGTTTGCCCATGTTCGTCCCCCAATAAAACCTTTGATTTTCACTAAAAATTTGACGCAGTTAACAAATCCAAATTCGTTAGACGCTCATGTTAACCAAACTCTTAAAAATTCTTTCCTTCTGAACGGGGGTTAACAGAACCTGGTGGGTTAAGAAATAGGTTACCGGCTGCATCATTGGGATAGATACAATCAATGTTAGGTTTACTTTCGAGAGAACCAGTAAACCCAAAAGTATTCATGCGATTTTTACAATCTCTCATCTGATCTGATGTAATTAATCGCTTTTGTTCTAATAGCGTCATATTAGAGCGGCGTAAGACACACCCTGGTTGCATTTGCGGTTGGGTGACATAAACACTAAAAGGGTTTAAAGTGATAAAAACACGCATATCAGTCACGATAGAACTCGCGCCATATTGCACGCATAATTCAGCATTGGGCGCACTTTGATCAATAACTTCCCGTGAAGCGACATTTTGGGGGTCAAAACTAGCAGTAGAACTAACGCCAATTCCTACACCAATTCCTAGAACAAAAATTCCGCCAAATAAAGCGATCGTTCCATAATTGAATTTAGATCCCGATGATTCTGGTGGTGGATAACGAGAAGGGTTAGGACGAGAATTGGAATATCGCGGGGGAGGTCTACGAGCCATAATTTTGCTATATTTGATACTTCTCTAGTTTACTTTAATGAATCTGAAACTTTAAGGCAGTTAGTGAACTGGTCAGTTCGATAAAATAAAATCATTAACTCAAACTTTTAATTATGTCTGGTAGCTCGACTCAAAAACCCTTTCAACGAATTGTTATTGTTGTCTCTGGATTAGCTTTCCTGGGTACGATGACATTGGCTAGTTTTTCTTTTTTGCGATCGCCATCTCATCAGCAAGCTAATTCGGGGAATTATCCTACTGCTGATGAACAGTTACAGTCCGTTATAGAAGGATACGAGAAAGTTTTGGAACGCGAACCCGATAATCCAACGGCAAAGCATGGATTAGAGCAAGCTTTACGAACTTTAACAGCAACTCAAATCCAAGCTCAAAATTTAGATCAAGCTATCCCACCGATGGAAAAATTGGTCAAATTAGTTCCGGATAATACTGAGTACCAAAGTGTCCTCGCACAAATGAAACAGGCGCAAAAATACGCTCCTCCTTCTGAAACTGAGCAAGTTCCTCTTGATCCCAATCTCCAAGCTGATCCCCCTGTTAATAATAGTAACCCGAATTCCGATCCCCTTAATCTCAGTCCTGAACCAACGCCTAATCCCCTTAATCTTAATCCTGAATCTAATTCTAATCCGTTTAATCTCAACTCTATACCTAACTCTGATCCATCTAATCTCAATTCTGAGCCTAATTCTAATCCCTAAAAAACAAAAAAAGTCCGCCATGGCGGACTTTTCAACAACTTATCACCTCACATTTATCGAGGTTTAATGACCAAACGGCGATCAGGTTCTTGTCCCCGACTTTCTGTTTCTAAATCTGTTGCATCTTTGAGAAATGTATGAATTTGACGACGTTCTGCCGATGAAAGAGCCGTCATTTCGACTTCTTGTCCCGTCTGGCGAACTTGTTCGGCTAATTCTTGTGTCCAAGCGGTTAATTCTTGTTGACGCTTGAAACGATAACCATTGAGTTCAACGGTAAATCCTTGTTGTTGCTCAGCATCAACACTGAGATTAATTAAGGTATTAGCCAAATATTGAATCGCATCAATACTTTCTCCCTTATTACCAATCAAAATAGCGATTTGTTCGGAAGTGAGTTGATTATCTTCAATGGTTAGCCAGCATTCATCGGGTTCTCCTAAGATACTTTCTCGATTTTCTACAATAACTTTTGCGGGAAACCCCATCAATTCTAAGAGGTTTTCTAACCATTGTTGACCTAAATGTGTTTGTTGCT
Source organism: Cyanobacteria bacterium P01_G01_bin.49 (assembly GCA_039180145.1). Classification (GTDB taxonomy): domain Bacteria; phylum Cyanobacteriota; class Cyanobacteriia; order Cyanobacteriales; family Microcystaceae; genus JBCDDV01. The sequence continues at coordinate 2,338 of JBCDDV010000182.1, forward strand.
CCATATTAACAACCTTAACCTATGCTTAGCTTGCGACTTAAGAAGTTTTTTCTTTCTTCTTAGAACGCTTTTCAAAGGGCAGAGTTTCTCTGCCTTTTTCTTCTTTTTCTTGCTGTTCTACTAACTTTTGCAAGTTTTCTGGCAAAGGTTCCCGCATCAAAATGACGGTTTGTAGGGTTTGAAAAATGTTAGCAACAACAATATACATTAATACCCCAGCCGGTAAGGGAAAGAATAAAAACATCCCACTGAACAGTACGGGGGTGATTTTATTAACTGCTTGCTGCTGTTGGGCCCCTCCTCCTGACGATCCAGACAATTCTTGGTTGATATAAATACTCAAACCAAAGAATAAAACCATGCCGAGAATATCCCAGTTAATGGTTCCGTCATCAGACACAACGCCAACCTGTCCTAAGGCTTCAATGAACAAGAATCCTGTATTAGCAGCAATTCCTGGTATGGTAGCCTGGATGGTAGCATCACCCGGAGCTAGAGCCTCAATCGTACCATCTTCATTAATTTTTAGCCGTTCTGATCCTTTGGTGACCTCATAAGTTGGTTTGATGTCACTATCAGGATTTTGAGCAACTAATTGTGAGAGAGATAGCCCTTCATCAGTTTGAAATTCTACTTTTGTCTTTTCTCCAACAGTTAAGGTGTTCCCAGCCGGTAATAAGGCTGCAATCCGATAATGAGTAGCATCAGTAATATAAATATTGTTCGGCTTTGTGGCGAAGGGTTGGGGAACAACCCGTTCAATTTGTTCTTGGGGGAGAATTTGCAGATCAACTGTGTAATTGATATTAGCAAAGGGCGATCCCCGCAAGGTTGCAAATAAAGCAAAGAGAATCGGCATTTGTAGCAAAAGGGGTAGGCAACCCGCTAACGGGTTACCAAATTCTTTCATTAGTTTCCCCATTTCTTCTTGTTGCTTAGCCGGATCGTCTTTGTAACGACGCTGAATCTCTCCTTGTCGTTCCTTCATCAAAGGCTGAGTAATCCGCATTTTTCGCATATTGCGAATTTGTCCCGCACTTAGCGGATACAAGCCGAAGCGAATGACTAGGGTTAAGGCAATAATCGCAAAACCGTAGCTTGGCACAATCCCGTAGAAAAAATCCAGGATTGGTAGCATAATATTTGTGGAAATGAATCCGACACCAAAGTCCATTCGTCTTAATCCAAGTTATTTCGCGCTAGGGTGGTCTTTACTGAAATCTACTTAAAGATGAGGGCTAATAACAAGGTTATTTTCGCCCTATTCTTAGTAAGAAGTTAAGTCTATTGACTGGTAATTGTTTCTAGAGATTGGCCGGTTTTATCCGCGACTCTTTCAGCCATGTAGTCATATATTTCACGGAACTGGGGAACAGCACGCATCTCTAGGCGACTTCTATCTCTGAGGGTAACAACTATATCTCCCCACAGACCAATTCCGCGAGGCATTTTAACAATTTTGACAATTTCACTGTAAATGATGTCCGTGCGATCGCGCCCCATCCAACCACCAGTTACGGAAATTCGGCGATCAGTGATTCGATAGCGTAACCAAATGGCGCGGACAACTGCCCCAACAGTCAGGGGCAAACAAATGACTGTAAATGCTAATAATATATTAATGATTAAGTCCCCAATGTGGGGGCCTCCTTCATAAAAGGTATTCTCTCTTATGCCCATGGATTATCTCAGCGTTAATTAACAACTCCTTTAATTCTCGCAAAAAATGTTCATATTTGCACTCCATTGCATTACGCTTAACCACAATTACTACCTGATATCCTAGTCCAATCCTAGGAAGGCAAGTATTGATGATCCCTTGAAGTTGTCGTTTAATGCGGTTACGTTTCACTGCTTTTTTACTCACTTTTTGACTAACAGAAATCCCGAACTGAGTTGGTTTGACTGCCTGGTTTTGATCCCTTGGTGATAATATCCGTAGCATTAAGTGGTCGCTTTGATGGCGTTTTCCTTTTTGGTAAATAGCCTGAAACGTTTTGGGATGCTTCAGGCGGTTGCATTTTGGTAATCCCACTAGGTTAGAGTTTTGAACTTTTCTACTACACCTGAAACATATTTCTAGACCGATAGACGATTCCGTCCTTTTTTCCGTCGCGCTCGAATGACTTTACGGCCATTCGTATCTCGCATCCGCGCCCGAAATCCTGATGTTCTTTTTTGCTTTCGTTTGGTTCCCCCTAGGGTGCGCTGAGTCACAAGTTTAATCCTCCAACAATGCTTTTTCCTAATAAAGTCTTGAACACACGGCTTATAATTATAGCAGTTCTCATACTGTTAAAGAGCAAAGTTTTTACCCTAATCCCTTTAATTCTTATGTCCCTAAGTTTCTAATGAAGCATGAATGTTTAATAACAGAAGGTAAGGCGAAGTTTATCGTTGGTAATACTTTCTATCGTTCACAAAGTAAAGTTACGCGAGATTTGGGGATATTAGCTGCTGCAATTTATCGCAAAAATCAAGGAAAGTTAAGAGTATTAGATGCCATGACGGGGTGTGGTGTACGTTCTTTACGATACTGTTTAGAAAGTGGGGCTGACTATATTTGGCTCAATGATAGCAATCAAGATAATAAACCAATATTAGATCAAAATTTAAGTGATTTTTTATCAAAACAAAAAGCAAAAATAACCTACCAAAATGCTAGTCAAGTCTTTGCTCAATGCCATCTTAACCAAGATTATTATGACTTAGTTGATGTTGATGCTTTTGGCTCTCCTAATCCTTACTTAAGCACACTATTATGGGCGGTAAAAATTGGAGGACTGATCTATTTAACCTGTACTGACGGAAGAACCGCAACTGGACATTTACCCCAAAAAAGTTTACAAGTTTATGGTTCTTATGGGCGATCTCATCCGGCTGCTCATGAACAAGCATTACGTTTACTAATTGGCAGTGTCTTACAACAAGCAGCAACCATGGGACTAGGAATTGAACCTATTTTTTCTTTTTTTACTGGACAAACTTATCGAGTGATGATGCGCTTAATGCCTCGAATAAATTTAAGTTTAGAGAATTATGGCTTTCTTGGATATTGTCATCATTGTGGAGAATATGAAACAATTTCTTATGCGAAGTTGGGAAAAGTAAACTGTTATCATCGAGAAGAAAATACAATTTATAACTATACGATTTCAGGGGCAATGTGGTTAGGAAATCTCCATAACAAAATTTATCTAGAAGAAATGAAAACATTAGCTCAAACCTTATCATGGCAAAAAATAATTGAGTTATTATCTACCATGATGGGTGAGTTAGATCTTCCTCCTTATTTTTATAAATTAGGGGAAATTGGTCGGCGAGGGAAATTGGATATTCCCAAGCGATCGCAACTAGTTAAAAGGCTGCAAGAACAAGGTTATCAAGCTGCTTCTACTCATATTAATCCTCAAGCAATTAAGACAAATGCCGATTTTCAAAATTGCCTGAGAATTGCAAAATTATCGTTCTAAATTCTCCGAAGTGCCAATAATAAAAAATAAGATTGA
>JBCDDV010000183.1:0-5829 GCA_039180145.1 Cyanobacteria bacterium P01_G01_bin.49
AGAAAATTCATCAATTAATTCCATATGAATCTCCAAAACACGGGAAACAGAAATATCTGCAAAGAATGCTTTGTTCACAAATTGGTCAATATCTTGATTAATATCTGCATCTTCTACAAAGTACTTAAGCACAATTTCTCGATAGTCATCACTCAATTCTTTGATTAAGCCTTTTTTATCATTTGGGGAAAGATTGCGATAAAAATAGTCAGAATTTCGCTTATAATAAACACCTAAATATCCTAGCCTTTCTTTTAGTTTGTCCGCTAATCGACGCTGTTGTAATAATAAGAAACTTTGGTGATTTTGAGCAACGCTTTCTTGTTGAATATGGATGGGTTGATCGGCAACAAAACAACTAGGTCCGAGATGTAAAAATTTTGTAATTGCCTGATCAATCTTAGTGGGTATCTCTGCTATTTCTGTTACCCGATGACGAATTTCTGCACTATGATACAAAAAAGTTGGAGACTCGGTGTCCTTGAAATTTCTGTCTCTATCTGAGGCTGCCTCAATAACGACAATTGGCAACAAGGTTCCTTGCTCATAGAATTTATTGAATAAGGGTAAAATTTCTGTATTTTGAGGAACAATTAAGCAATCTATGGTTTCACTCTGATAAGTAACAAACTCTAATAAAGCTTCTGGTTTGTCTATTATTTGTAAACGATAGCGATCGCTGCTCAAGTTGTTGATTAAAGATTGAGCAAACATTTTGTCACTGCTGTAAATACAAATTGATAGTCGAGTATGCAAAGTCTTTGAAGTCGGTAAACAAAAATAAATTGGAGCAATACTCCTGTTTAAGACGTTAGCATAAATATTTCTCAAAAGTTGAAACTAGGGGCTAAAATTTTTTGATTGTGGTCTTTGTCTTACTCTAGTCCATGAATCACTAACTCATAGTAATCTTGATGAATCGCTTCAAGTGCTTGATATAATGCATCAGAGTGTATCCAACCAACAAATCCTGAATAAAGACATTCTTCTTGCTCATTGGCAACAAAAATATGAAGGACATTTAAGGGATTTTTCCAAAGTCGAATACTAATCCCTCTTTCAAAATTCAGATAGGGTTTAGACCGCTCAAAATCTCGTAAATGAGCATCTGTCATTCCGGGAACTAACTGGAGTCTCTCGATTAAAATAGTGGGAAAATCTTTCTCAAATAAAGCAGGACTCGGCGAAGTTTTCCAAAACTTCTGAATAATTTCTACCACACTGGGATGATTTTTCAGTTGGGCGTGGGAAATATCGGGTAAGCTAATAAAGTGAGCATAAGACAGTTTAGTTGATGACACTGTAATTGTTCCGTCGCTTCCATTATCAATATTCCCAGCAACGACTAAAGTAGGCACAATTTTTGTAATTCTATCTGCCATTTTTCGTCGGTTTTTTCCTAAGTCTTTAGCAATACCAACACCAATGGCTAAAGGATCAATTATCCTAGCTAAATCTGCTCCACCAACAGGAGAAGCAACTAACGTTAAGGAATGAATTTTTGCCCACCATTTTGGATATTTGTTGAGGAGTTCAATCCAAATTAATCCTCCCATTGAATGACCAATAATACGCCAAGGGGTATCGGGATATTGCTCAATCGTTTCTTGGGTTGATTTTTCTACAATATCAACTAGTTCTTCGAGATTTAGCCAAGTTTTTATCCAACCCAAATTAGGGGCAACAATTTTTGTTTGGGGGGTTTTTAAGGTGTCCGCAAGTTGACTAATTTCTTCATTGGTATCTGCCCAGCCATGTTGAACAAAAAGTATAAAATCAGGTGTGTCAGTCATGGTATTAATTTATTTATAAAGTTAAAATTTAAGTGACAGTTAATCTAGTTTTTAGGGATATAGTTTGGCAGCTAAAGCAATACCTTGAGGAAAAATTTTGTGTTCTTGAGATTGAATTCTACTATGTAATGTTTTAGGCGTATCATTGGGTAAAATAGGAACGGCTGCTTGAATCAAAATGGGGCCACTATCAACTTCTAAACTAGCAATATGCACAGTACAACCGGTTATTTTAACCCCTGCTTCTAGGGCTTTTTCTACGGCATGAATTCCTTTGAAGCTTGGTAATAAACTAGGATGAATATTGATAACATGATTAGGAAATGCATCGAGCAAAGTTGGTGTCACAATCCGCATCCAGCCTGCCATAATAACCCAGTCAACTTGATAGAATTTAAACAAGTTAACGATCGCTTTGTCTAAGTCTTCTCTGTGTTTAAACTCTCGATGATTGAGTAGTTTGGCTTCAATGTTTAATTGTCGCGCTCTTTGTTGTACTTTTGCCTGGGGATTATTATAAATAAGAAGCGCAATTTTAGCATTAAGTTCTTGATTTTTAATGGCTTTAGCAATGATTTCAAAGTTACTGCCACTTCCTGATGCTAATATCCCTAACTTTAAGGGATTTTCTAGGTGAAGTTCTTGAAGAGACAATTGAGGGGAGATAAAATTAGGAGTCTGAGAATTGTTTAGAAAAGTATCCATAAAGAATTGCAACGACGTGGCAACGATAATTATTGTTGGTTTACTAACTTAGTTTTTAACCCATTGTACCAGGATAATTACTTCGTTTTTGCTCTTGAGGTACATTTTATCTCATGGCTTTAGACCGATTAGTCTTTTAGTTAGGTAGCCAGATATTGAAGTGAATCAACTGTTTTGGGGATCAGAATGAGCCTGATGTTTAATTACTTTTTGAACTTGACCAATAGTCGGATTAAATTCATAAGTTTTTTGCTGTTTATTTTCCAAATAGGCTTCTTGTTCTTGATTAATCATTGTCACGTCTTGCTCGACTAATCCATCTAACATTTGTTGAGCAGATCCCCATAGAGCATTTTTGATAAAACGTCGTATTTTTTGAGGTAGTTTATGAAGTCGCCAAAAAGCATTTAACGAGGTAAAGTGTATTAAATAAGCACGAGTTCTGGTTAAATCAATTGGGCAAAACAAGCAGTAAATTACGAAATCATTTCCCAAAGTTGATATCCAGTGAGGATAATGATAAGTAACTGTTAATTCTTCAGGATGCAAACGACGTAAGCTTGGAAAAAATAACTGAGAAATTGACCAAATTTTATCAATTTTATAATAACTTTGAGCTTCATAAACGGCATTGACCTGATGCTCATCCCTTGATAATTTTAGGAGTTTAGCTGAGTCCCAAGCTTGATAATTATCATGCAAATGTCCATGATACATATCCATTAAATTTTCAATCAAAAAAGAAAAATGTCCTTGACAATCAATCACTGAAACAGTCCCAATATAATTAAGGTGTTCCCACTCTTCAATTTTAACAGGGCTTATTTTTTGAGATGATAAAATACTTTTATCTCCTGGAAATATCCAAATAAATCCATCAGATTCTTGCACAGGATAAGTCATAATTTGACAAAACGGTAATTTTTGTTTGTCTTGCAAATAAGGAATTACCAAACAATTTCCTTGTTGATCAAATTGCCACCCATGATAGGCACATTCTAAAGCGTTTTCAACCACCTTTCCGTCACTTAGTTTCACTTGACGATGAGGACAACGATCTTCTAAAGCATGAACTTTTCCCAAGCTATCCCGATAGACTACAATAGAGCGATACCACAAATTAATTCCCAACGGTTTGGTTGTTACTTCTACGCTACGAGCAACAGCATACCAATAGTTTAAATTAATTTTACAAGTGCGAATATCCATAAACCTTCGATGCTAAAGTAATCAATTAATATAGCGTGGCAAAAATAAAAAAATAGAGATTTTTGGCTAATTGATCAGAAAAGTTTCAAGAAAAAAGTTATGGAAAACCAGTGGACTAACACCAAAGGAATTGTTACCAAAGGACATCAAGTTGCATCAGGAATGGCTATAAATAGTCCTTATCCCAGAGGATCAATTGCTATGCAAACACCTTTTTTCAGACAATTAGGGTTGGACATTTCGACTTTTTTTCCAGGGACTTTAAACATTGCTCTTCATCCCTATCAGTTTAAGCTAAACAAGCCAGAATATACTTTTGCTCAAGTCAAGTGGAATGCCAACTTTCCCCCAGAAACTTTTTCCTTTTCAGCTTGCCGTCTTACTTTTAGAACCATACAGTATGATAGTCTAATTTACTATCCTCATCCTGAAACCAAACCTGCCCATTTTCAGGATAATTCAACCTTAGAACTTTTAGCTCCCGTCGTGCCTAACATTGACTATGGTGATGAGGTATTCTTAGAAATTAACCCCCAAGAAATTTCTATTTTTCTCGATTAAGGTATCGTTAGGTAGAGTAATGAATTTAGTCACTAAAATCGAAGCAATTCTTTATTTAAAAGGTCAGGCTTTATCACTCCCTGAAATTGCACAATGGGCAGACTGTGAGGTAGAAGAAGCTCAAGAGGCAATCATGAAGTTGATTTCAGATTATGCTTACCGTGATAGTGCCTTAGAAGTCGTTGAAACAGAAGTAGGATATAGTCTACAACTCCGTTCTATTTTTGAAGATCTTAGCAATAATTTAATCCCCGCAGAATTGGGCAAGGGAACCTTAAGAACTTTAGCAGCGATCGCTCTTAAAAATCCCATTTGGCAGGCAGAACTGATAGAATTAAGAGGTGGTGGTGCTTATCAGCATGTGCAGGAGTTGGTTGAGCTAGGATTTGTCCGCAAACATCGCCAGGAAAATAACCGCTCCTATCTCCTAGAAGTGACCAGCAAATTTCATCAATATTTTGAAATTGACCAGCTTTCTGAAGCTACCCATTAATTTTTAGTGATTTTCCACACTAGCGTTTATAGTGGGTAGTATGTAACAGTGGAAAATAAGTCAACCCCAATTTTGGAGTTCTAATGGTACTCAATTTTGATTTTTTCGCTTCTGAACCAGAAGAACAAGATACCAACACCCTTATTCAATACTTACAACAGCAACAGCCAGAAATATTAGCGCGCATTGCCCAATCTGCTAGTCCAGAAATTCAGCAAATCATCACCCAAAATGTGCAGGGTTTGGTAGGAATGTTGCCTTCTGGAGATTTTAACATTCAAGTGACCACTGATCGAGAAAATTTTGCTAATCTCTTGGCTTCAGCCATGATGACAGGCTATTTTTTAGGACAGATGGAGCAACGAAAAAATCTAGAAGCGACTCTCTCTAACACAGAGTCTCTCAATACTAAACCATCCCAGAAACGCAAAGCAAAGGATTAAGAATGAGGGGCTATTTTATGGGGACAAGGAAAGGAAACCCAATAAGTTTGACAACAACCCAATAACTTATCTGTATTCTCCCTTGTTCCCTTGCTGTACCCCTTAAGAGACTTTAGCCACCTTTAGCAAAGCTTCCCATTACTAGAGCAGATAACAAGATACCTGGGGTTAACAAAGCGACTAAGAGGAGTAGTTGATCAACAGTCATCGTCTTTCACCAGAGTTTAATAGATTCCTCTGTTAAATTAACCTATTTTTTCAAGAATTTTGCTAATTTAACTAACTTTTAAGAACTTCCCAAAGGTTACTCATTCATATTCTTATAAGTAGCAACCGCAGAAGGAGAAATTCGGTTGAGATAGCGGAAAATCCAATATTTTAAAACTGTGTCTAAAATAACTGGGAAGGTGGCAATAAAGAGGAAATTAAACTCTTTATTTTCAGGTAATCCCAAATGTCGAGATACCCCTTCTAAAATCACTTCCCATCCATGGGGAGAGTGGAACCCGACGAACATATCTGTAAACAAAATAATTAGAAATGCTTTAGCTGGATCACTCAACCCATAGAGAATCTCATCCAGGAATGATTTGAGTACCTCAATTTCTTTTTTGCTACTAACAAG
>JBCDDV010000184.1:0-5826 GCA_039180145.1 Cyanobacteria bacterium P01_G01_bin.49
TGCCGAGTGAGATTGAAAAGGGATTATATGCTGATTAACAAGAGAATCGCATTCTCATAAATTTTGAAGCACCTGAACCAGAAACTTTGATTAATCGTTATAATTTATCTCAAGAACAAGGCATTTTTTATCGTTCAAATTATCTTGTTATTAATGCTCATCGCAATGATCCAGGAGAATACAAATTATTATTTCGTTATCTCAAACTGTTTCAATTAATGACTGATATTGAAGGAGATGCCGATACAGGATTTACCATTACAATTGATGGCCCTACCAGCTTATTCAAAGCCAGTACCCGCTATGGTTTATCCTTAGCCAAAATGATTCCTGCTTTACTTCATGTTAGTAAATGGAGTTTGAAAACGAAGTTACAAAGTCGAGATTCTTATACAGGAGGAATCAAAACCAGTTATTTTTCTCTAGAAGATAACTGCGGTTTGGTCACCCATTATTCTCAAGGCAAAACCTATGATAGTATGTTAGAAGAAGCCTTTGCCAAACGTTGGGATAAGTTGAAAACTGATTGGCAATTAGAAAGAGAAGTTGATCTAATTCCGTTACCTGGAAGTGTTATGATTCCCGATTTTCGTTTGGTTCATCCTGATGGACGCGACTTCTTATTGGAAATCGTTGGTTATTGGCGACCAGAATACTTGCAAAAGAAGTTTTATCAAGTTCGTAATGCAGATGTCGATAACTTAATTTTAGCCATATCTGAACGTTTAAATTTAGATAAAGCTGGTGTTAAGTTTACTGATACTCCCGCTAAGATTGTTTGGTTTAAGGATAAGTTAAACCCGAAAGTGGTATTATCCTTGCTAGAAGATAGTTAATCCTAATTTTTGGCAAAATATCTCGCTGAAGCCACAACTATCCTTTACAATAAAGAGGATAAATAAGCAAATATACTACGGAAAAAATACTTATGGCGAGTGGTAAATTTCAGACCCCTGCGTCCCTATCAAGTCGAGAAATGCAAATTCTTGATCTTGTCTCAACTGGTTTAACCAATCTCGAAATTGCACAGAAACTAGAGATTAGTAAGCGTACTGTGGATAATCACATTAGCAATATTCTAACCAAAACCAAAACAGAAAATCGCGTAGAATTGGTGCGTTGGGCCCTGCAATGGGGGAAAGTTTGTCTCAATGATGTCAATTGTTGTTTGCTTCCCTCTGATCGTGAAATATTATCGGAAATGGGTTAATCTTTGCCCAAAAATTCTCATTATCAACATTGTTTTCCTTTTAATCAGTTGCCAAGACGGTAGCTTTGTCACTCCTCCAACACAACCATTACAGACAACTCTAAACACTCAACGATCTGCTGAACAATATCCTCATTTTTCCTACGAAGGACGTTATTTGGTGTTTGCATCTGATCGTCAAGGAAAGCGAGGTATTTGGCTATATGATACCCGCAATAATCGTGTTGTCGCTTTACCGGGGTTGAACCAGCCAGGAACGATGCAGGATCAGCCAGATATTAGTGCAGACGGACGATATATTGTTTATGTTTCCGAACAAGAAGGAAAATCTGATATCTTCATCTACGATCGCCAGACCCTAAAAGGGAATAATATTACTAAAAATTTGCTCGGAGAAGTTCGTCACCCAACCATTAGCGGAAATGGTCGTTTCATTGCCTTTGAGTCGAACCGTTCAGGACAATGGGATATTATGATTTATGATCGAGGGTTAAAGACACCCTTATCTCTTCCTGGAAAGCCGCAACCTTAAGCGACTAATACTAAATCCGGTTATCGAAACTATTTTATCAGTTTGGAGACGCTTTGAAGTAATCCCCATCTCCTTACCTTCGGCAGGAGGATGGGGACTTTGTTTCCCCCCTTAAAAGGGGAAGGTTAGGGAAGATCTAACTCTGACAGTGTTAGTCCGTCTATTGATCAGACGACTAAGCTATTGGAGCTAGAGCGTTATCGACCACAAATTGACCGATATCTTGCCCTGCTTCTAAACCGTCTATAGAAGAAGAGATGATGTGAATACCGCCAAAAACACGACTGTCACCATTTTCTATTGCTGCTTGAGTGAAGTTATCAAAAGAGCGGGTCAGACCTGGAATGTCTGGGGTTGTAATATCAATGGCGAAGTCATCACCAAAGACAGATTCGAGGACTTCCGCTGCTGCTGCGCCGAATGTAGCATGACCTGATGTGTAGTCAGGAAATGGGGGAGTACCAATTAATGGGTCCCAGTCAGGATCTTGGATCGAAGTTGGATTACCATCTATGTTACTAAAGTCAAAGCCAGGTTGAGGGATGATTCCATTGGCAGGATCAGCATTAATAGTCTGTTCTGGACGTATTTGCGCAAAGTCAAACTTAGAATCCCAGGAAACAACACCAGCATCAACCAGAGCAATGTTTAGTTGTGCGAACAGACGTGCAGTGTCGATTAGGGACAAATCTTCTCCACCACTTTCTAAATTTTGGAGAATTGCTTCTTGAGCAATCAGATTCCAGTGTCCAGGAGGTCTGAAAGTATCTGTGCGGTCAGAAGACCAAAATTGAGCAATTTCAGTCTGATCATTCGTGCGGGTAATCTGAGTAATATCGGTGTCTTCAAGCGCACCTAACACACGAGTTTCCTCAGTTTCGTTGGCAAACCTAGGGCTACCAAATTGTGGAGGGCCATCGGTACGAAATTGTTGAGTACTGGGAATGAAAAAGGGAGGAACACTCTCAAACTGAGGCCCTTCGGGATTTTGTTCAATAACCTCCCCATCAACAGTAATACTCGGTCTCCAAGTACCTGGTTGATTAGGAGGCTCAAACTCTTCACTAGGCGGTACAGCAAAGTCGGTACTCCGTAATTCTAGAAGTTGCTGAGCGACGCTAGCTCCGAACTCAAAGCCATTCATCTTTTCCAAATTAGAAGCGTCAATTTCAGCAAGAGAACGGTCCCGTTGAGCAACAAAAGCAGCCTGGTTTGAGAACACATTGTCCGAAGAAAGAACCGTAAATGCCGCCCCAACCACTGCTGCTTCTACAGATGCGTTACCCGGTGCGATCGCGTCTACAGCGAAAGAGTCAAATCCCCCCTCAAAAGCCAGGACAGTGTCAAAAATGGCGGTGTGTAAGAGGGCTCCATTACGTGGTACAACTGGGGGAATTGTTCCCAGTCCATCACCAGAATCAGGACTCGTATATCCGTAGGCATCTGCTCCAGAAGCTTGTATAGCACTCAAATATACCGAGTTCCAATCCTGCACAACGTTGCTGCCATCGGTAGAAATGAACTGGCTGGATGTGTTGTTGTCATTTCCGTTCTCTGAAATGATGTTATTGGGATCGACTTCAGCGATTAAAAAGTAAGCTCCAGGAGCTACTACACTAGCTGTCCGGAGATCTGGAGAGGAGAAATCTAGGGTGACTGTTTCCGATTGTCCTGGAGCTAGGTTAAGTCCCTCAATCGTTATGGTACCAATGGTATCGCTGGTACTTTCACCCGTTAGAACTTCATCTTGACCATCGAGAATGTCGAGAAAACCTTCTTCATCGATATTGAGATCGTTTTTTTCGAGCCTCGAATCAATGGAAGCATAAAGAGCGAGATCCGCAGAACCGTTAAAGGTCATGTCACCCTGATTGGTAACGATTACCTCTACTATGCCTTCTTCTGTTGGAAAGAAGCTAGGGGTGTCGATGATCTCACCAAAAGATGTCGTTAAATCTACAGACATATGTTTACTCCTTGTTATTTTTGCAAGTATCTAGATTGCTGTGATTACAGATAGCAAACAGTGACCAATCAGATTGGGGAGTTAATGACCACCTAAAAAGGCAGTCTTAACTCATTTCAAATATTTTGCTTGTCCTTCCTTGGCCTCGATTCCTAGCTACAGCGTGCTGAAGTCAAGAAAGTTCGATGAAGAGTATTAAGTCTCTGTCATTAGCCGCTGCAATTACTAACGACCACTGGCTGCTTCATCTTGGTTTGGGTTCAAACTAAACTAGTATTGATGAATCCAATTGACCTGCAGTCAAGCTAGTGCCAGATGAATCTGTGAAACTAACAGATTCATCTAAGGAAGCGAAAGATTGCCCTGGGGAAATGTTGGAACTAGTAGAACCCAAGAAGATTTGAGGAAATTCTATAATGGCGATAAGTTCATTGACCGATTCTTCAAAGAAGATTCCTATCCCAGAGGGTTCACCTGCAGGAGAAGCCCCCAAAGTGTAGTCACTGGTTGGGCCAATAACATCCACAGCATCAACGCCAAACTCAAAGTCAGTGATTAACGCGTAATCATCGTTGCCAGCTTGCAGTGGGTTGCCGTCGTTGTAGAAAACAACATCTTGACCATTCTCGTTGGTGCCTCCCAGGACGAAGGTATCGCTACCAGAACCACCGGTCAATGTGTCTAAGGTGTCAGCACCAGCATCAAATTGGGTCTGAAAGTCTTCAACCCCAATCAATTCATCATTACCTGCGCCACCATGAAGACTGTCGCTACCAGCACCACCAACTAAGGTGTCGTTTCCGTTGCCCCCGAAAAGGTCATCGCTGCCAATTGCGTTACTTGATGAGTCGTTGCGATCGCCATAGAGGGTGTCGTTACCATCATCGCCATAGAGGGTGTCGTTATTGCCTTCACCAAAGACAAAATCGTCACCAGCACCACCTCTAAGGACATCATTTCCCGTGCCACCAGTGATATTATCGTCATCGCCTCCACCCTGGGCTATGTCGTTACCATCACCGCCACTCAGGTCATCAATTCCAGTCCCACCATTGAGGTTGTCGTTGCCATCGCCACCAACCAGGAGATCGTTTTGAAAGTTACCACGCAGGTTGTCGTCTCCTAGGCCGCCGAAGATTAGGTCTCTGCCTCCGCCGCCGGAGATGTCGTCATTACCGAAGAAGGTTTCAGTTGGGTCATCACTAAAGCTACTATCACCAAAAATGAGGTCACCCCCATCTCCACCAACGATCATGTCAGCTCCACCCTGCCCAGCAAGGTTGTCGGCTCCGGAGCCACCATCAATCATGTCATTGCCTAGGCGACCTGCAACGGTATCGTTGCCTCCAAGGGCAGAAATAGCATCGGCAAAATCTGTACCGACAATATTATCAGCATTAGCAGTGCCAGTAATCACGTTTTTACTGACTGGACTAGCTAAAGTTAGATTGCTCGTCGAGGCAGCACTTTGTAGACTGGCTGGTGCAACAGAAAATTGAGGGGGAGCAATAATTGTTTCGGTTTCTTGAAGAGAGTTCTCAAAACCTTGAACTCTGCTAAGTTCACTAGAACTTAGAAAATCTTGAAAGTCACTAATAGCCATACTGTGTTTTCTCAATTTAAAAGTATTTTTGGATACAAAAAAAATCAGTGAAATTAGTTTAGTTTATAAGCAAAAAGATGCTCATCACTTAACCAATTTACTTTGATTTATTTGCCCTCCATCAACATACATGGAATGAAATAAATTTGCAAATTAAGAAAAAATAAATTGCTACTTTTACAAAGATTAAGAAAGGGCTGTCTTTATTAAGACAGAAATAAGCTTTATTTCCGTTTTCTTGTTTTTTGGTTAACAAAACGATCCCTTTAAATAGGACTTAACCTTGAACCTTATTGGGCGATTGTAAAAAACTAGTTAATTTGAATAAATTTTTAAGCTTGAAATTATCTTAGGGTTAAAGACGAGTTAATTTGAAGCCTATCTTAAAAAGCCAGATCTCACTGATAACCTTCTGAGAGAATATGTAGTATTATCATATTATCTTGCGTTTAAAGAATTTGCATGATCACCCAATTATTTTCAAGTAAATTATCTCTTTTTTGCTACTTTTAAAA
>JBCDDV010000185.1:0-5812 GCA_039180145.1 Cyanobacteria bacterium P01_G01_bin.49
TACCCCACTCTTTATCTCCTGAAGAGATTAACTGCTCATTGAATAAACCCACATCTTCAAAGACTTCTCTGAATGTGAAAAGATTTGCAGTTACTCCAAAATGTCCTTTCTCAATATATAGTTTTTGAGGAAATGCGTTTAAAGTTTCATATATTTCAGTAGAAGTTGGATTAGTATTATCTCTGCAAAATACTATTAGCTTTCCTGCTAGCAATCCACAGTTTTGGATGTTTAACAAATTTATTACACCTTCTTTTAACCAATTTTCATCAGGAATACAATCAGCATCAGTAAAAGCTATTACTTTACCTTTTGCCTTTTTGATGCCAAGATTTCGAGCTGAATAGGAGCCAGGGCTTGATTCATGTAAAAACACAACTTCAGATTTTTCTTTAAATGATTCGAATTCTCTAATATCAGGATTGTTGCTTACAACAATAACCTCATATCTATTTTTTGGATAGGTTTGTTTATCTAGAGCTATTAAGCAGTCTTCTATGGGCTCCACAGCGCTAAATACTGGTATTATGACTGAAACACTAGGGAAATCAGTAATCACGGCAACACTCTATATGAATTAAGAATATAAGTAAAAATATTACCTTCAAATAATCAAATCTTTAATCATTCAAGTATTTTCTTATCTCATCCCACATGTTATTCGAAATATTTTTTTGCCTTAAAGCTAATTTAATTAGCCTATTGCTTACTAAGCTCCGTACTTCTCGATCATTCAATTCACTGATTGCAGTTTTAAGATGCTTCAGAGTCTCTTCTTTAGATGTAAGCTCTATTAAATATCTTTCATTTTGATAGTCTTTTATTAACTCATTATACTTATGACTCCATCCAGAAACTATACATGGAACTCCTTGAGATAATGCACTAACAGCTCCATGAAATCGCGAGCTGATTACAAATCTCGAATTTTTTATAATTCCCTTTAGGTGTAATGAGCTATCAACCTTAATAATTTGAATTTGAGAGCCAAATGATTGAGTTATATCAAGAGCAAACTCATAATCCTCTAACTCATGAATCAATATATAAGGCTTAAGCCTTTTGTCGTGAAGAATTTCTAGGCATGATTGAATAAAAGTCAAATATAAGTCTCTCGATTCCTCAGAAGTTCGATCAATCATCCGATAATTTAGAATCACGCAAACTCGATCATGAATTTGGTGTCCATAGCTTGGTTCGATAGCATCTACTAGATTAGTAAAGTCAGGAAATAACTTGACATGATTAGTCATTTTTCCCAATTTAGTTATTTCTTCATAAGAAATTTCATCTCTAGCAAAAACTAAATCTGCATTTTGTAAGATGGTTTGTGCTGCCTCTCTAACTTGCGTGTTATTGAAAGGTCCAAATGCTTGAGGAAGCAGAATCACTTTTTTCCTTTGGCTTTTCCACTTCTGACAAAGTATAGCCATTCTCTGCTGTTTGCTGATTCCACATTGGTCACTAAGAAAAAAGCCAGAGGCATCCAATACAACATCAATATCAGTTTCAATAGATATATTAATAGCTCTCCGAATAAATTTAGGTAATACTTTTGCAGACCAATAGATTGGATAAATAGTGTATGGAATCCTATCATAGGGTGGTCGAAAGGCTTCTCTCCAAATCAAATGGGTAAGGTCTAGCTGTTTTCGCTGTCTGAAATTTCCAGTACTTAAACTAACAGAAACAGACTGACACTCTTCCCAATTCTGCAACTGCTGATTAATAGCGTGCAACATAAGCTCAGCACCTTTGTTAACAAAATTAGTGCCGTGAATTAGAATATTCATGCTAAGTTATATCTTCTGATTTTATTTAGTGATTTCTTCTGTGAATAAGGAATCAAGCCTTCTGGGTCAGGAAAACCTATCGAAATCAACATGACTATACGTTCATCTATGTCCAGGTTCAGTAAATTAGCCATTTCTTTTTCTTGCTGCTCAACGTCTGGCCAATTAATAGGGCAAGAACTGAGGCTTAACGTTTCTAAGGCATACATAAATGTCATTGTAGCTAAAGCTGCATCAATATAAATTACATGACGATCTCTTTCGTCAAAATAGGCTCGGAGCTTGCCAACAACTACAGCGATAGCCGGAAAGTTCTGATGAAAACCATTGGTCCCTTTAGGTATTGAGCCAATGCGCCCAACAAGCTCAGGCTTGTCAAAAATACGAAACTCAAAAGGTTGCCTATTACAGGCACTAGGTGATAACGATGCAGCCAAAATAGCCTGATCAATTAATTCTCTGGGAACAGGCTTTTGCAAATACCACCTAACTGAACGTCGCTGCTTACAAAGCTCAAGGAAATCACTATAAGAGACAGAAGAAGTTTCATTCTCATAACGCTTATAAGGCACTAAAATCTTCGCGTCTTTTATTGCCGGTATTGCACGAAATACTGCCTTTACTTCATCAATAACAGGATGACTTGAAGTCAGCCCAAAGTATTTATCTAGAACACTAAAATACCAAAATAGTTCATCTTTAGTCTCTTCATTCCCCTTACAGTATTGGGCGAAATTTTTATAATTTTCTACTGTCTCCCTTATATAGCCAACGGCAAATACGTCTCTAAAAGGCCTCATTATAAGTCCCTTCTCTAGCCTATGTATATTTCTCTTTAATAGATACTGACTATCACTCTGAAGTGATTTATGATACTGAACTTTACCTTGCAAAACAGCCTGACATTCTCGCAGAAACTTTCTCGAAAAAATACAATAATATAAGATACTTAGCCAAGAGTTTTTTGCGGCAATAAAGACCAGTTTAGCTCTCAAGCTTCTTCTGATTTCCCGAAGCTTGATTACTATAAATTCACTTGTCTTTTCTTTAATAAGTGAGAAGTCAAGAAGCCTCATAAATCTTCCTCTAATAATGCATCATGAATCATTATTTTGAGCTCATAAATAAACCTTGGCTAATTGAATTATAATTTTCATTTCTCTTGATGAAATCTTCTCAAAACCCAAAAAATTGGATAACCCATTGCACGCGTCATCATTATTCCGGCCATTCTAGTTTCAGCCTTGAGAAAACATACAAAGTATGAAGCCAGAGCATACGCAATAACTGTTGCTATCGCTGCCCCCATAGCTCCATACTGTGGAATTAAGATTAAATTCAAAAGTATATTAACTGTGGCCCCCAGCCAATGCCTAACAAATGAAAACTTTAGAATTCCTTCGCTGATCAACCATTTACTTAGCACAGCTCCTTGAAAGATAAAAAATGAGGACCAGATATGAACTATGAATATCTCACTGGCACCTTTGAATTCACTTCCATACATCGCAAGAATTAAAGGATTAGCAAGAAATGTCCCTGGAATAATGAAAAAAGTTGCCAAAATGGCCATTAAGATATAGAGATCTTGAAAACGTTTGTTGTATTCTTCTAAACTCTTTTGCTTAGCAGATAGAAGTATAGGAAACACAGAAGCCATAATGAAACTCGGGATAAAGTAGCCAGACTCTGAGACCTTGGCAGCTACAGAATAAATCCCTACAATTTCAGGATTAGTTATCTTTGCCAGCATTATTTGATCGATCTTGAAATATATTACAACACCAATCTGAGACAGTACTAGAGGCCATGACTGAGTGAGGAGATGTTTGGCACGATGTAAATTAATTTTCCAAGATCCTAATCTATGGCTCATTTTTTGATAAAGAATTAATGTTGATATACTTAGCAAGATATTTTCCAGCACCAAAACCAATGCAAAATATATCAATGAGACATTAAATTTGATTAAGAGAATTTTTAGGAATGCGCCTAGGACAAGAGCAAAACTATTTGCATAAACAGTGTATTTTGATTTTATTTTAGACTGGAAGTAAAAATCGATAAAATCAATCGACTTAAATAGTAAATTGAACGAAATAATAAGTATAAGGAGTCTGACTAAAGGGGCTTCGGGTGATAAGAAAAAGCCTACTAATAGGGTCATACTTAAACCCAGGAATCCACCCATCAATCTAAGAATAAAAGTGGTTCCAAGAATCTCATCCTCGTTATGCGGTTCATGAACAATTTCACGAACAATAATACCCTTCAAGCCTAGACTCGAAAAGCTTCCAAAAATTGCTACATACGCAATTGAGTAATTATAGATTCCAAAATTTTGAGGACCTAAATATCTTGCTAGCCAAACACTGATAGCAAATCCAATTAAAATCTTTAATGCTCGTTGTGCAACTAGCCAAGAAGTGTTCTTTATAACTTTTTGACTGATTGACGAAAGCTTTTGTGGAGGCCAGAAAGAAAATATTTTTTTCAAAAATTTTCGTTTGAATGAGCAAATTAATGAGACTCAAATTGAGCCATGGGGAATCTAGCGTTTCACCTAACGCTTATACCAGTTAGATTGCCCCCATTACGTTCAGTTCTATCATGTTTGCTTGATACGACGATTAATGAAATCCATCCTCATTGTCCTTATCAAAGGGAGGTTACGCAGACTATTCTGTCAATCAACTCCACTGTTTGACAATGATGCATAGCTGCATAGCGCAGTTCGAATTCTTGGTGAGTCAGACGAGTATTGCCTTTTAACAGTAATGGAGTCGATCTGGTGTGAAGTTGATTTGATCTTGCCAATCTTCACAGCCACTAATTCTAAAACCGATTTTCGCCATAGGTGAGCAGACGCTCAATCGCGGAAAGGCGATGCTGCCAGGCCCGGAGCCGGTAGTGGCGGCTGGCGGTGCGGACGGTCACATCGGTGTTGAGCTGGGTGCGGAGGCGGTCGAGGCGCGATCGCACCCTGACTAAATCCCGATGGGAAGCATCATCTGACAATCTATCCAGCTCCTCACCCAGAGCATTGGCCTCGCGAACTAATTGCTGAAAGTTTCGCTCGTTTATTTGGATCTGCTGGTGAGAGAGTAGCCAGTTCCATTCGCGCTGGAGGCTTTGGTAGCGGGCAGCAGCAGCGGCAAAGGGGCGTCGCTGCGGGAGGGGGTGCGATCGCAGCGTCGCCGATGGTCCCTGGGTCGCATTCAAGACAGACTGGAGTCCCTGGTCGAGATATTCGGCGGCAAACAGGGCATAGCCAGCCGTGGGTAGGTCGCGCAGGGCTCGAATTTGATCCAGGGCGGCCAGTTGGGACGTATTCAGACGAATACCTGGAATCACCAGGGTGGAACCGTAGTTAGCCTCTATCACCCAGGGACGAATCAGCTCGTCAAAGCGTTGGGTATCGGCGGCATAGCTCATCAGCACAATCCAATCAACGCTGCCCTGGCGCGCCCAGCTTTCCCAGTCTTGCTGGAGTTTTTGTAAACGTTCGTGGGTGGGCTGGGCAAATACGGCAGTCGAGACAATCAGCCCAGGGCGTAGTCGCTTGAGGGTTTGGGAGGCTTCTGCCACAAATGAACTCACCTGCTGACTCCGAAACTGGGTCCACTGGGACCATTGCTGAGGATTGTCACCGGGAGACAAGGTCAGGGGATCAACGCCCGTCATGTGTTTGAACTGCTGACGGGACGCTAGCCCATAGCCATAGGTGCGATTAGCCCCCGGATCTTGGAAAGGATAGCGGATGTAGTCGAGTTGGATGCCGTCTACGTCGTAGTTGCTGGCAATTTCTTGAAGCAGACTCAGCAGATAGCCGCGGACCTCCGGGTTGGCGGGGTCTAAAAACGGCTTGGTCTGCCCCGGGGGAATCACTTCCCCTCGGTTGTCGTAGTTGGCCCAATCGGGGTGGGCATTGAGCACCGGCCCCATATAGTTAGCGGGTTGATTGAGCAACCGATTGTGGGCCTGGTTGCCCGTCGCAAAGGTCCAGACCCAGGCATGCA
>JBCDDV010000186.1:0-5794 GCA_039180145.1 Cyanobacteria bacterium P01_G01_bin.49
AGACCATAATCACTCTATGAGATCCGCCACAATCTTAGATAAGCCAACAGATAGTAATTTAATTAGTAATCAGACTGTAACCAGCAACAGCGATCCATTCGGGGTCAGATACAAGGAGGTCTATAACTATGTAACAGCTATCCGCTTGTTTTCTCTCTTGGAGGCATTTATCGATCGCTCTAGACAGCTTTCGGCAAAAGAAAGGTCTGAGATTAATGCTTTTGTTTTTAGTTTTGGGATTAATTCTGGTGAGGAGAAGGAATTAGATGGGGATACATTTGAGCAAAAAGCTTTTAGGTCTGCTTTTGCCTTGGATGCGATTATTAATGACTGGAATGAGAAGTACCATATTACAACTGAGAATGAACTTAATGCTCAAATTGAGATTCAGACGGCAATTGAAGAGGCAGAGAATAAAGTAAAGAAAGCGATCGCCGAAAAGGATTCTGACAAGATTAAGTTTGCCTTGATGCAGTTGTCATACGCTACTCAAAGGGCGACGGAGGTGAAAGCCCAGGAGAAGGTAAAAAAGAGTAGCAACAGAAAGTTGTCTCAGGTAGATGTCGAGGTAATTCGAGCGTTGTATAAGGATAAGTTGGCGACTTTGAAGATGTTGGCTGATGCTTATCAAATGTCGGAAACTGCTATCAATAATGCGATTAAGGGGATTACTTATAGAAATGAGGCAAGGAAAACTCGTCGGATTTCAAAGGCGGACTCATTAGAGATTAAGCGATTAAGAAGTGAGGGAATGACTTATGAGGCGATCGCACAAAGATTTGATGTGAGTACAACGACAGTTAAGTATCATCTTGATAAGAAAAGCTAGATGTACAAAAGATACTTAGTTGATAAGATTTATGCTGATGGTTGCCATACTTTGACTATTTCATCTTTACTAGCACTAACTAAAAATTTGCCATCAGAGCTAAAAGCTAGAGCATACACAGCGTTTAAATGACTTTCTATATTATGAAGTAATTCTCCTGTCTGTAAATTCCATAATTTAATAGTGTGGTCTCCGCTACCGCTAGCTAAAGTTCTACCATCAGGACTAATGGCAACAGCCCAAATTTCTGCCGCATGCTCGCAAAGGTTATACTTTTGTTCTCCTGTTTCTATATCCCAGATTTTTATTGTATTGTCACGACATCCACAAACGAGAGTTTTCTGGTCAGGGCTAATAGCGAGAGACCATACCAAATCTGAATGCTGAAAATTTATTTCCAATAGTTCGTATGGATCTAACTTCCATAATCTGACTATATTATCTCCAGTGCTGCTAGCTAAAAACTCATTAGTCGAACTAATGTCCAAAGCTACAACAGTACCGTAATCACCAATAAAACTATCTCTAATTTGCCCATCGTAATGATTCCAGCGTACTTGTCCAGAATCATAATTCCAAGGTTTGATTGAGTGATCGCGACTACCACTATAAATAGTTTTGCCATCAGAGCTAACTACCATAGCTAAAATGCGATGAGCATGGGCATCAATAGTGCGATGGTTAGCAGTAGCAATATCCCAAATCTCTATCTTGCCGTCATCTCCCCCACTTATAAAGCTTTTACTGTCGGGAGTAATGGAGATCGCATTTACCCTAGACTTAGAATCGAGGGTTTTTATAAGTTCACCAGTATTGAGATTCCAAATTCTAATAGTTTTGTCATAGCCACCACTAATGACAATTTGTTTTTCATTTTTTTCTTGCCAGTTGGCGATCGCTACTGTGCGGACAGTACTTGTATGACCTTCTAGCTCATGTACCAGTTGAGCTTTTTGCCATGTATATGTTTCTAAAGTTTTATTTGTTTGAGAATCACTTGTAGGTTCTGATGGTTGAGATGATTGAGGAATAAAGAAATCACTTTCCGAATTTTCAATTTGTCTTATTGAATTTTGAGTTATTTGTTCCGATAGTAAATTTATTTGCTGTTCTATAGTTTTGCGTTCAATCTGCGACTTATCTAATGATGCTTTCAGTTGAGTGATTTCGCTTTGTAATTTATTGACATATAATTTTAACTGTTGATGCTGTTGATTTATATGTTCTAAAGTTTTCAACTGATATAAACGGCTATTAATACCAAATTCAATTTTTCCTAGTTGTTCTAATTTCCATTTTTGACCGTTGGGAATAAATTTAACTTGTGCGGGCTGTTCGATAATCAAATGTTTGTCTGCTGATAGTTCGAGATCGTCATACTCAAACAATTTTCTAATAGTATTAATGCTGTATTTATTAAATAGCTTTTTATATAAATTTTGATATTCAATTTCGCCGTTAGGTAATAACCAGTATTTTTGAGATGCTTGCTCAGTAGCTATTACCCAATAGTTTCCCCTGGTAGATTTTTCTAATGTAATTTCTGCTCTGCTTATATCTGCTGTGGCGACTGATACGGTTGCTGCACTATTACTAAGTATGTGAGGAACATTATTATAAACGTCAATTAGTTCTTCTACAGATACTTTTAAAGTTGGAATTTTTTTGAGTTCTAAAGCTCTGGTAACTCTTACTGCACTAACTAATTTGGTAGGATAATATCCTTGAGCCAAACACTGTACTAAGTCTTCTAATTTATCTTCCAGATCTTCTATCTTTTCACTAACATCATCAAAATTATGTGAATTATGTATCATTTATATTGTTGCTTTCTAGCTCACTTTTAGATTATTATTTTTAATAAAATTTTTATCCCTATAGTAAAAAGTGATTGAATATTATTTTTTCTATAGTGGCTTTGTTTTTTTGTAATAAAATTTTCAACTCTCGCTCTATACTTTTATATAACGTTATTGAACTATATAAAAAAAAACATAAACCATGTAAAATATCTTAGTTTTACTATTAGTTTGAGTCATTTTTATAAAAATCTTAGCTCTCCAGGTTGTTGCAATACTAATTCCGCTCTAGAAGTGCGAGATACAACAGCAGCTTGTATCAATTTGAATTTGCCAAAGGGACTAGATTCATATCCAGTACATACAAATAGTTTTTCAACTGTTGCAAGTTTATGTTGATTTACTTTTAGTTTTTCACCAGGAAATAGATATTCTAAACCATTCTCTCGTATTACAAAATAATCGCCTTTATGATTTTCATTTAATATTGGTGCTTCATTGCTACCTAAGCGATCTTGTTCTAAACTTTTTTTAGTAATTGCAACTTTAGTACCATCTTGAGCAAGTAGTTTTCGATTATTATTGTACGATTGTATTAATGAGGTTTCAGGATAAGTATGTGCTTTTCTTTCTGGATAATAATCTTGAATTTCTTCCCTTTTTTCTGGACGACTTTTATGTGTTCGTTGAGACTTTTGATTGTATAAAGAACTGTTTTCAATATATTGGTCGTCATCATCATCATTAAATAAAGGATCATCTAATATTTCATTGTTACTTTCCTCATACAGGCTCTCTTCATTATTTTCTATAGAATATGAGGGATAAGTTTCTATTTGTTGCTCACTTACTCTTAAGCCAATATTATGACTTTCCAAGTTATTAACCTGACGTTCTAAGTGTTTATTTTGGCGACGTATATTTGCTAGTACCCGTTTATTTCTCTTCTGATTCTTATCTATACACCATAATGTTATTAATAGTAGAAATAGATTTCCGAGTGACAATATACCAGCGATCAACGATATGATTTCAAAAACATTACTTTTATCTTTTTCTTTTTCTATACTACCTGGAGTTGAATTTGGTTCTGGATTTGGATTTGGATTTGGATTTGGATTTGGATTTGGATTTGGTTGTACTTGTAAAGTATTAACTTGTTCTTCTAACTTTTCAAGTTGTTCAACTAAAATAGAATTTTGTTTATCTAAAAATGTGGATATGTCGCCTTTAGTGCCATTTCCTAATTGACCATCTGGAGTAGTATTGTTTGGATTTACCAGCTTTTGTACTTCCACTACTTGAGGATTGTTTGCTATCTGAGGATCTATAGCTTGAGTAGCAATAGGAGCTATCACCTTTATTATATTGTTCAGAGTGCTAACTACATCATTTGATAATAACTTTATATTATCTAAATCACTTTGTTCTACGTTTTGAAATGATTCCTGTATTGATTGTAAATCACTATTTTCCACATCTATAAAAGATTTTTGTAGCAATTCTAATGTTTCTTTAGCGTTTTTAAAAACATCATTTTTAGTAGCCCTTCGCTCATTTATTGCATTAGTAAGTTCCTTTATTAGCTCTGGTTTCGTCTTAGTATTAAATTGCTTAACTTCATTTATATCAGCAAGCAGTTTTTCTTTAGTCGCTCGCTCGCTCAAGCCCTTGTTCGAGTCTGACAGTTGAGCGATGACAGATCCAACAAAAGAATTATCTGGTTTCGCAGATATTGAAAAGGCAAGTAAAATAGTGGGTAGTAGAAACAGTATTGCTAGGTATTTAAAATTATTTTTAATTTTCATAACTATCTCCTCCTGTAGCTGGAATTAATTCTAGCGATCCCTGTTCTATTAGTTGCCATTGTGATTGAGATACTTCTTGCTCGACTATTCCTGGTTTTGCTAGAATAAAACCATCAATTTCTTGACCCTCTATTTGGGTTTCACTGGTGAAGAGATACATAAGTGACTCTAAATTATGGGTCGTCATTCTAAATTTATATTTTGGGACTAAATATTGACCATCTGCTCCACTAATAATCCAATAATTTCCCAGACGATTATCCTGTTCAAAATAGGTCGTACTAGTCCCACCACGACGTTGATTAATACTATCTTTTGTTAGAGAGACAAGCACTATATCAAATAGATTTTTTAAGTTTGATTCTGAATTATAGTGTTCTACTATTCTTCTTACTTCGTTTGTAAAATTTGTTTCAGTCTCAGTTTTTAGCTCGTTTTTATATTCTGGCTCTTCTCTTAGCTTAGATAGTGCTTGTTCGCGTATTGATAAGTGCTGATTTGCTGTAGTAATGTCTTGATGTTCGACTGTATTAGTTATCCCTACTTTTACTTTGTCTCCAGGAGAAGATAAATCAGTTAAATCTTTTATGGATATTTTTTCTTGTCTGATTGATTGAAGTATTCTACCTTCTAACTCTTGTAAGTTTTTACTATTATCTTGTTTGACTTTAGACTTAAACTGAATTATTTTTTCTCTTTCCTGTTCAAAAGAGTTTTTAATCTCTTGAATTAATTTTTGTTTATCCTGTTGTGTTGATTGTAACTTTTGCTTTAACTGATGTATTTCTACTTGAAGCTCTCTATAGTCAGACTTTAAAGATAATAAATCTCCATTAATAATTGTTTCTTGCAACTTTTCGTATTTATGACGATATTCAAAAGCTTCTAGTTTGCATTGTTCTAACTGTGTGTGTGTGTATTTAGCTTGTTGCCACTTGAATTTTGCCCAATTTTCCACCTGCGACTTATAAATTTCAGGAACTTTTTGTCCTTCAAAAATCAAAAAACCGCGATCGCCAGGTGTTAAACACCATCCGCATTCAGAGCAATTTTGATATTTCTGATTTTGTTCTTCTCTATATTCAGTCTGGCAAATTGGGCATCGTGGCATTTACTTTACTCAACTCCTTTAAACTAGTTTGAGATACGTCGATAGATAACACGTTTTGCTAAGGTTTGCCAGCCCACTCCTTACCTAAAACTTTAAGTAAAGTCTTGAGAGCGAGAATTATGTAGATCGATCAAACAAACGTTACCTGTTCTGAAAAGGGATAACAAAAGAAAGCAAAGAGTAGATAGGTAATAAGATGATAGAGCATTTGAATTCGGAAATAAATCAGAGGATGCATTGCCTCGAC
>JBCDDV010000187.1:0-5731 GCA_039180145.1 Cyanobacteria bacterium P01_G01_bin.49
CCCACTGCCTCTCCATATATTCCTGTGGTAATAATCACTAAAGCTGTCAGATTACAAATTAAAATTGTGTCAATAAACGGCTCTAAAATAGCAACGATGCCCTCTTGAATCGGTTCTTTTGTTTTCGCAACTGCATGGGCGATCGCCGCAGATCCCAACCCTGCCCCATTAGAAAAGGCACTACGCCGAATTCCTTGAACTAAAATACCAATCATGCCACCCTCCAACCCAGAAGTCGAAAAAGCCTCTCTGAACATCAAAATAAACGCCCCAGGAATTGACCTTATATTGACCCCTAAGACCCATAAACTAGCCAGAATGTAGATTCCTATCATCAAGGGAATTAACTTGCTTGTCACCACCCCAATGCGACTAATTCCGCCAATAATAACCAAGCCCACCAACAATGCAACTATCAAACCAAAAGCCCAGTCATAGGTTTGCATTCCAGGAACCACTGCTGCCAAGGCTGCAAATGACTGATTTGCCTGAAACATATTTCCCCCACCCACTGCTGCCCCTAGCCCAGCAACACCATAAAAAATAGCTAATCCCTGCCCTAATTTTGCCTTTCCTAAATCTTTCAACCCCTCAGAAAGATAGTACATCGGGCCACCCATAACTGTGCCATCGGGATAAACTTGACGATACTGCACTCCCAAGGTACATTCTACAAACTTACTCGACATTCCCAAAAATCCCCCCACAGTCATCCAAAAGACAGCCCCTGGGCCTCCAATTTGGATAGCAATGGCAACCCCAGCAATATTTCCGAGTCCCACACTGGCAGATAAGGCAGTGGCCAACGCCTGAAAAGAAGAAACTTCTCCTTGCACTGTATTTTGAGGATCATTATATTTACCAAAGGCAACATCTAAAGCATGTTTAAACCCACGAATATTGATAAAATCCAAACGTAGGGTAAAAAAAATACCCCCTACTAATAGCCAGGAGATAATGAGTGGAAAGCCACCAATCTCAAAAAAAAGTACCTGCTCAACCAGATTAACAATACTCGAGAAAACGCGATCAATGCTATCAAGAAATTCAGTCACTAATTTAACGCAAAAAGCTACTAATCAACCACAAAACAAAGAATGTGGTAATGCCAATTAGAGATTGACCAAACTCACCGATAACATTCGATGCTTGTAACAATTGAGCAATACCCAATCCTAATCCTATCCCTAGAAGTAACCCAACAACTGTAATTAATAAAGAACGACCAAACTTATTATCTTTGCGGTTGAGAAAGTAAACACAAACAAATACGCCCAAAGATAAGAGTAAGGGCAGTCCAGATGAATTGCTGCCTAAGAATCCTGACAAGATCGCTAATATCAGAAAAATTCCGGCTGGCCAAAGAATATCATTGGTAGAAGGCGTATCAATAAAACCCTGTAACCAAGAAGGAGAATTATTAAAAGAGAGAGTGGGAGGACTGATGGGAGGCTCAATTTTTCGTTCTGGGAAACGTATGCGATCGGGAACTTTAATTTTTCCTTCTTGTCGCATTTTTAACCGTTCCATAATAATGGAATCATAAGCAGCTTCAATACTTTCGACAACTTTAACGTCATCGCGATATTCTTGACTTAAGCGATTTTTAGCTTCTTGGATCTCCTCAAAGGAAGCTGCTTCGGTAAGGCCAAGTTGTTCGTAGGGATTTTGTTCGCTCATCTGGCACCTCCTTCAATATTTCCCTCGTCAAACTAATCATTAATGGACTAATAGACTTTTGACCCATTCTTTGGCTCATTAATCGGGCAAGTAGTTTTGACCTCGATTATATCCTGACTCAAGATAGTTTAGTTTGACAACCTTATTTCAACACAAATCTTTGCGGGTTGTCCTCTATCCTTGTTGGGAACTTTTGATTGTTGTTTTGTCGCTTTCTTGAGTAGTTGGGTTAGAGACTTTGTCTTCTTCGAGTTCTGCATTCATTTTGACAGATTGTTCGAGTTGTTGGGTTTCCCGTTTAAACTCATTTTCAAATTCTTTTGACGCATCTTGAAAACCACGAATAGCTTTACCGAGACTACGACCAATTTCAGGCAGTTTTTTAGGGCCAAAAACTAATAAGGCAATGACTAAAATTAAAGCCATTTCGGGTAGTCCAATGCCGAAAACATTCATAATTTCTCCTTCTATTTATTAATAGTTTGACTGCCTAACCAGTCTCATGAAAGGCAAAAAAACCCGGATAAACCGGGGAGACTGAGGTCATTCGTTTTTTTGATGAAGTTACCAGCTATTCTTACCTCAATGAATAACTGATAATCAACGGGTGTTAACCACCCCAATCTACACTAAACCCATTGAGTAAGAGAGAAGAGTTGTAAATTTGCAGAATGATTAACAGAAAGACCAAAAATAAGCCCATGAAAACTGCCATAAGAGGTGTGGTTCCCCAACCAGGAACTACTTTTCCGTACTCAGAGTTTAGGGGTCTGAGTAAATCTCCTAACCCGGTGCGTTGTGCCATAAGTTTTTAATCGTTATCTCTAAATTGAATTTGCTGTCATTTTAACGAGGGTTACCCCGTCGTACTCTTGGATCATCAAGTTTGGCAAGTTTATCTGATTTTGTTCCCTTGATTAAAGGGTTTGAGAAGATAGCTTGTCTAGATTATCCGACCCAAGTATTAGTTTCATGTCCGCTAGTTATCTGACAGTGAACACGAACATTAATAATTCCTGTAACATTATAAGAGAATCGGTATCATATTCAAAAAAATCCTATGGAACCTGCAACAGTTCTTAGTATCGTGATTGGCTCAATTCTCGTTTTTATCACGGGTTTTGCCATTTATACGGCTTTTGGCCCTCCTTCTGCTCAATTGAATGATCCCTTTGAAGATCATGAAGATTAAAAGTTAGTGAGGTATGGGGTGTGGAGTGTAGGCACATTTTTATGCTCTATGCCCTATCTTGATCAAGAATCAGGAATTATATTGTCCTGAGTTTCTTGTAATTCTCGAATGATAGTTGAAGGAGTGGTTATTTTAGGCTCGAAAATAGAATTGAGTGCTTCGTTTAAGGTTTCAGCCATGACAATTTGATTTTCATAAACTGCAATAACTCTCACTAAGGTAGGAAGACTATTTTCCTCAGCTTCTAGATAAATGGGTTCAATATATAATAAAGATTGTTCTGGAAAGAAAGGAATAACTAATAAATTGCCTTGAATTACTTGTGATCCTTGACGGTTCCAGAGAGAAATTTGTTGGGAAATGACTGGATCTTGATTAATTAACGCTTCAATTTGTTCTGGCCCGTAAATTACCCGTTGTTTTGGTAGCTCAAACAGTAACATTTTGCCATAATTTCCGCCATCAGACTGAGCAAATAATCCAGCAATTAGATTATTACGACTGGTGGGAGTATAGACATTAAACAACATAAATTCTTGAGAATCTTCCTTGAGACTCATTAATAGATAGTAAGGTTTAATAGGCTGCCGTTTCTCACCATAAATTTCTTGAGGAATTCGCCACTGATCCTCTCGATTATAAAAGACTTGAGGATCAGTCATATGATAAATTAATAAGCGTTCTGACTGGGTATTAAATAAGTCTTTTGGGTAGCGAATATGTACTTTAAGGGTTAGGGGCATTTCCCCTAATGGTTTAAAAAGATTAGGAAAAATGCGATTCCAGGTTTGAACCAAAGGATCATCAGGATCAACGATATAAAAATCAACGTCCCCATTGTAAGCATCAATCACAATTTTTACTGAATTGCGAATGTAATTAAAATTACGTTCTCCTGGATCAGAATAGGGATAGCGATCGCTCGTTGTGTAAGCATCAATTACCCAATAAAGTGTGGTTTCTTCGGGTTTATTTTTCTTATTATCAACCCTAGCTGTTACTAAGTAAGGATCACGATCAAATCGAAGAAATGGTGCTATTTGACGAATACGACGGTTAATATTACGACGAAAAATTAAGCGAGTATCGGTGGTAAAATTCCGGGTAAATAGCATTTGCCAATCTTTGAGATAATCAGCAAACATTAGCCGTTTTGGCCATGATCCAATCTTCAGACCTCCTCTGCCATCGTAGACGTTATAGACATTATCTTGACCACTAGGATAATCTAGTTCTTTGACCTCGGTATTGGTCATGATGTACGTGTTGGTTAATTCTCCGAAATAAATCCGAGGATTATCAATGGGAATACTATTCCGAATTCGAGAGGTAGAGGTTTGTAATTCTCCATCATTCTGTGTCGTCCCAATATTTTGCACAAAATAAAAAGGTAAACCTCCCTCATCGACACGATTAACGGGAGATAAAGTAAACCCATAACCGTGGGTATATACTAAATGTTTATTAACCCAAGTTTTTGCTTGTTCAGGCACTGCATTATAATCAAGTTCTCTTGGAGAAATCAAGACTTGCTGCTTGGCAATATTGGGGACGTTACCACCAATTTCTGTGGGAATAGTATAACGATCAATATCGGCATCAGCAAACCGATAATACAGACGAATTTGTTGTAATTGACGGTTAGTTTCGAGAAGGGGGCGAGAATCCCAAAGACGAATATTGTTAATAGTTAGACGATTTTCTTGGAGATCTTCAGCGGTTAAACTTCCTGTTCCTTCTAGGGTAGTTGTTTCAATTTGATCTAAATTAAACGCCTTACGAGTCAAGGCAATACTCCGTTCAATATAAGGCCTTTCTCTGGCTAATTCATTGGGTTCTACAATAAAGCTTTGAACGCCTTGATTAGCAAAAAAACCAATAATAAGAATTCCTAAATAACAAATCAGTGGAATTGGCGAAAAAGGAAGACGTTTAAGGGATCTACCTTTAAGAGATGGCCGACCAGTCGATTTACCCCATCCGGTCAACCCTTTAATTAATAACCATAAAGCAATTCCGAAAGCAGCAATACTAGCAATAGTATCAATCAATAATTCGACATAAATATCTGTATAACTAGCCCCAAAAACTACCCCTCGTGTCGAGTACAGAAGTTGATAACGTCCTAACCAATGGTACAGTCCTAAGATGGACATAATAAGACTGCCCAAGACATATAAATGACATAATTGCTGGCGGGAAAATCCTGGAAATTTCCCTTTAGAAAGACTTTTGGCAGATAGTAAATAAATTAAAGCAACGCCAATAAACCCATAGAGAAAAAGTCCTCCCAACCAAAAATTCAGTAATTTCCACAATGGTAGTTCAAACACATAAAAACTAATATCTCGACCAAATTGAGGATCAATTTCTCCAAAGGGAGTTGTTGACAAATATTTAAGAATTCTTGTCCAGTTTCCTGATAAAACCAGACCAAAGACGACACTAAAGAGAACGGACATTACCTCTAGCCATAGCTGAGAATTAAGGATGATTAAAATTAGAATACTAATGACAACACCCACTTTCCAGAAATGGTTTCTCAGTTGAGTTAGTACCTCTGGTACAGAATTAAAGAAAAAGGGAGAAGGTAAAGGGGGGGTAATATTGGGTAAGGTCAGATCAGGGGTCCAGACATTGTAGGCAACTTGATTGTAGTAGAGAAACATTAATCCAATCAGTCCACCTAATCCTAAGATTACTATCAGTAACCACAGTAGACCAACAGGACGAGATTCAGGAACAACTGATAATATATTACTTACTCGTTGTCGTCTTTTTGGGCTGGGAGAATGGTTTTCTGGGATAAAATGCCATCGGTGACGCTGCGCTTGGCGTAAGTTACCAAATAAGAACCAA
>JBCDDV010000188.1:0-5731 GCA_039180145.1 Cyanobacteria bacterium P01_G01_bin.49
CGCTGGCAACACTCGGCGTAGGGCAACTACCCGCACAAGAGAAGGCAGTTGGCGTCCCAGGAATCTTCGGAGCTCTGCAAATGCCTCGTTGAGTTCTGACAGCGCGGATCCAAGATCGTTACACCGTTTTAAACCCTAATAATCAACCTATTCTTACGTTTGATCTTAATCGACAAAAACGATTAACGATTATTAATGCTCAATTGGGTCAAGATGATTATCAGGCTCTTTCAAACCTAGGTAAATCAGGAGCTAGTTTAACGCCAAACCATCAAACTAATCCCCTTTTGATGGCTAGAGCTAACAATCTTGCTGCCAAGTTCGTTTATCTGGCCCAGATTGAAAAACAGTCTATTCGTAGAGAAGGAGATTCTTATATTTTGTCCGTTGACCCCAATGGTGGTGTTGAGATTTCTGCCCGTGATGGTCGAGGTGTTATCTATCATCAAACCATCGAGGGGAATCAACCTTTAGCGACTAATTTAATGACTGAAAAGGATCTTAGTTTCTTTGAGCGTCAGTTCGGCTCCTCTCAACCACAATCTTTGTCTCCTGTTTATACCGCCACTCGTTCGGGTCGTCGTCGCTAGTTCATTTTCAAAAAATTTCTATGAGAGAACAACTTTTAAAACTACTTCGTGTTTACCAAGCCGTTTGTGTTGATTTTCCCTTAAGCGATCGCGCTCTGGTTTTTGAACAGTTACAAGCACTCGCTGATGATCTCGGTGTTCCCTTCATTTCTCTTAGTATTACTCTTTCTAGGGATTTTCCTGACTCCAGGACGGATGGGCTATATGTACTTGATGAGTTACCTGCTTTGCTTTTGAGCTTATCAGGGGCAGAGCAACACCGATTAACCCAATGGCTACTTAATTGTCTTACTCACAAACAAGCGAAACGCTACTTTATTCTCACCAATGGCATTGGGCGTTGTTTACCCGACTTTTTGATGCCTTTAATTCCTTGTGTTAGTTGGCCTTTGCCTTGTTTATCAGAAATTGCCACCCTTTTAGCCGAAACACTTGACATTAACGATGAAAGTTTAGCTGTTACTTTGGCTGGTTTATCTACGGCTGAAATTCAGGCGGGGTTACGTTTAATTGATTCTGCTCAACCGATTAAGTCCCAATTACTTGCGTTTAAACGTCAACAACTCTCGGCGTTGGGATTAAATTTTCTGCCTACCCCTGCGCTTTCTACGTTTGGGGGGTTAGATCGGCTCAAAACTGGCATCAAGCAAGTGGCCATCGATTATTCAGTTCGCGCTCAAGCTTTGGGGATTCCTTTCCCCAAGGGATGGTTATTAGCGGGGCCCCCTGGTACGGGAAAAACTTTTAGTGCCAAAGTTTGCGCGGCTGAACTCGGTTTTCCTTTAATTAGTGTTGGGGTTGATGTCATTAAATCCAAAGGGGCTGCTTATTTAAAACAACTTTTAATCCGCATTGAATCCGCTTCCCCTGCTGTTTGTTACTTTGATGAATTTGATAAATTCTTTGACCCCGATGCTGCCCTGACGGGTGGCTCTAATTCTAAAGAAGTTTTAGGGGTTCTCTTGACTTGGTTGCAAGAAAAGCAAAGCC
This sequence comes from Cyanobacteria bacterium P01_G01_bin.49, assembly GCA_039180145.1. Lineage (GTDB taxonomy): Bacteria > Cyanobacteriota > Cyanobacteriia > Cyanobacteriales > Microcystaceae > JBCDDV01. The sequence continues at coordinate 1,581 of JBCDDV010000188.1, forward strand.
AAACTTTTGTGATTGCCACCTTAAATCGTCTTGATGCTTTACCCCCTGAATTAACCCGTGCTGGCCGCTTTGACCGGATTTTTTATGTTGGGTTTCCCCAGGCGATCGAACGCTTTGAAATTCTCAAGCTTCATGCTGCTCGTTTTGATTCTCGTTATCGAGATCAAGGTAATTATGGCCCTTTATCCCAACAACAATGGGGGATTCTTTTAAGTCGTACTCAAAATTTTACTGGGGCTGAATTACAAGCTCTTGTTGAACTGGCTGCTAAAAATTATTTTTATCAAGGGACTGATTCTCTTCAGTTACATTTAGAAGATTTTTTGCAAGCTCGCTCTCAAATAACGCCTCTTTATATAAGAGATACTGAACGAGTTTTAGGGATGGAAAATCGCGCTCGATTTGTCAGTGAACCTAGTTCAACTATTGATAACTCTGTTTTTGCTCCGCCTGAAACTAATCTTTGGGGAGAAGCTTCTTAAGAAACTATTCAAGTTTAAATTTTTTAAATAAATCCTCAAAAAACTACCAGGAAATGGCTTGATTTTTTGAGGGTTTTCTTTTATCTTTAATCTAAATTAGCAACTTTTTAATAATTCCGTCATTATCGAAAATTTAAGAGATGAAAACTCCTCCTAATCACCCTACTCCTTCGACTCATTTCAAGTGTCAGCATCCTCCACAACAGCAAACCTCTTCTCGAATTTCTCTTTACTATCAATTGTGTCAAAAAATTCAGCTTTCTAAAAGAGAACAAGAATTACTAGAATGGTTAAGTTTTGGTTATTCTTATCAAGAAATGGCTTCGGGAATTAATTTGTCTGTTAATACTATCAAAAAGTATTTTTTTGTTTTGCGAGAAAAATTTAATGCTAATGATAATAGCCATCTCCTTTGTATTACGTTTCGGGGAGGTTTATTGTCTTCTGTTGATTCTTTTCATAACCAATAACCACTTTTCTTGTTCTTACAGCACTTTGCGAGTTACCAAAGTACGCCTAACACCTGCCTCCTGCCTCCTGCCTTCTGCCTTCTGCCTCAAACCTTAACCTCTTGTCCCACATTAAGTTGAAAACTGCTGTATGCCACTACTAATTGTTGAATCTCCCAATAAAATTCGCAAACTCCGACAAATCTTGGGGGCGGGTTGGTTGATTAAAGCCAGTCTGGGCCACGTCAGAGAATTAGCCCGCGATGGGGAAGATAACCTCGGCTTTACGCTCACCTCAACAGGAGTTGATTGTCGCTATGTTCCTCGTAATTCCCAAGCGGCTAAAATCATCAAAGAGTTGAAAACAGCCGCTAAAAACTCTAAAACCGTCTATTTTGCCTCTGACCCTGACCGCGAAGGGGAAACGATCGCCTGGCATTTAGCGCAAGAATTGGGAGTCAAAAATCCCCAACGAGTTGTTTACCAAGAGATAACAGAAAAGGCAGTCAAAGCGGCGGTGGCTCGTCCTCGTCCTTTAGATCAACCGTTGGTCGATGCAGGATTGGCCAGAGCTTGTCTCGATAAGTTAGTGGGCTTTCGCGGTTCTCCTTTGCTGTGGGCCCAAGGGAAGGGAGGCAAAAGTGTGGGACGAGTACAATCGGCTGCTTTACATATCCTCTGTCACAGAGAACAGGAAATCGTTAATTTTAAGCCCATTGATTATTGGTCAGTCTGGTGCAACTACCAAGAAAATTTTCGCGTCTTTTATTTAGGGCAAAACACACAACAACCTGATGATTCTCTGACCGATGATGATGCAGGTGGGGAGATAAAAGCGGTTGAGTCGAGTCGGGTTCTATCTGAAGCTGAAGCGGATCGTTTGGTGGCGATCGCCCGCTCTAATCCCCATACTGTGCTACAAGTTGAGGGCAAAACCGTAAACCGTAAACCCCCACCACCTTTCACCACTTCAACCTTACAGCAAGCGGCCGGTTCGCGCCTTAAGATGAATCCGGAAACGACGATGAAGGTAGCGCAGCATCTTTATGAGCAAGGGTTAATCACTTATATGCGAACGGATTCAACTGCGTTGAGTGATGATTTTTGCCAATCAGTTCGAGCCTGGTTACAAGCCAAAGATCCCCAAAATCTCCCCTCAAAACAAGTTAAACATCGTCAATCTAAAAATGCCCAAGAAGCCCACGAAGCTATTCGTCCTACTGATATTACTCGTCCGTCTACTCAGTTAAAACAGGAATTGGATGACCCTCAGTTCCAATTATATTTGATGATTTGGATGCGTTCTGTGGCTTCAGTGTGTGCTTCTGCCCGACTTCAACAGACCAAGATTGTGACTCAATCTGGTGAGATAAAGTGGTTAGCCAAGGGACAAGTGGTTGAGTTTAAGGGGTACACAAAATACTGGAACAACATCAGCAACGATTCGGTTCTGCCTACCGTGCAGCAGGGGCAAACCCTTAATCTTGATGAAGCTGGTCACGATCAAAAGCAAACTCAGCCCCCACCCCGTTACACCGAACCTAAATTGGTACAGGCAATGGAACGCCAAGGCATTGGCCGTCCTTCTACTTATGCGCCGACGGTTAAAACCCTCAAGCAGCGAGAGTACGTGAAGTTACTCAAAGGGAAGCTTCAACCGACTCCCCTCGGTTTAGATGTTGACCAATTCCTGGGGAAAATGTTGCCTGAACTGTTGCAAGCTGAGTTTACGGCTCAGATGGAATCTACCCTCGATGCGATCGCCACAGGACAACAAGATTGGCAAAAATACTTGACTACGTGGAATCGGGACTATTTCGACCCCAGTTTAGATAAGGCTTGGAATGCTTTAGGAGGAAAACCTGCTCATCGCCGCCAACCTTCTGTTTCTAGAGACAAATCAGACGTTGCTTGTCCCAAATGCCAGCAACCTTTAAGTAAAATTCCTTCTAAGTCTAAGAAGCTAGCGGTTCCTTATTTTCTGAAATGCGAGAACGGCTGCGATTTGGTGATGTTCTTCGATGCCAAGCAAAATCAATGGGTGCAACCTGGGCAATCTCAAGCCAAGTCTGGCGGTCAACTTACTAATTTTCCTTGTCCTGTTTGTCAGAAACAACTCCAACAGTTTCCTTACTCTAAAGATGGACAAGACAAGGTTATGCTGCGTTGCTCAAATTCTAAAGGAACGAAAGATCGTCGTCACAAAGATGTGGCTTTCTTTATGACCAAAGACGGCCAGTGGTGGAGCAAAAAATATGGGGTTTTGACTTAGATACACAACTATATGCAACTTCCACACGCAGAAAATGCAGTTGTCGATATTCGCAAGTTGCGTGACTACTGCCTCAATCTAGAACACGATGACGGAAAACACAAGGCTCGTCTATTTCTTTCAATTTTGGGAATGACAGCCTCCGATGCTGAGGCGTTACAGGAAATTCTGCTTGATGTCGTCAAAACTTCTCAAGTTCAGTTGGGGCGGCACGATGACTTTGGACAACGTTACACTCTCGATTTCGAGATTCAATGGCAAAATAAAAGTGCGACCCTTCGGAGTGGATGGATTATTGAGCATGGCTCAACAACTCCGAGATTAATAACCTGTTATCCGTTATAGTTCCTGGAGGTGAAGACCATGACCGCGAATTCTATCAAATTACTAGATGTTGTAGCTTTGACGGTTGATTTGCCAGATGACAATTTGTGTCGTGGACAAGTTGGGACTGTGGTTGAGACTTTAGCTAATGGCACAGCCTTTGAAGTCGAATTTAGTGACCGCTCTGGACGAACAATAGAATCTCTCGGATTACGTCCAGAGCAACTGATGCTGTTGCACTTTGAACCAGTTTCTCCTGAGAATCAGCCCGAAATTGCCAAAGCCCAAGTATAAATTAATCTATCGCGCCGCAGCGCAGCAAGGAACTGTTAAATAAGCACCACAAAATTTAACCCGATTGCTATATATTTTAAAAATTTTGGTAATTGAAATGGCGGGTAAAATATTAAGCTATCCACCAATAAAAGTAGGCCAACCAGCAAAATGTCGAGATGGTCTTGAATTGATATACTCCCTGTTATAAACGGAACGAGTAGACACACTCCCAACTTAGTGTCGCAAGGGGTCTCTCGTTATACGAATGTTAGCGAGAGGGGAATTGCGACCAGCAAATAAATCGACCTGAGGGAGTCTTTTTAAACAGGAGCTTGTTGTTTTTCAACG
>JBCDDV010000189.1:0-5731 GCA_039180145.1 Cyanobacteria bacterium P01_G01_bin.49
ATAAAATGCGCCAAGAAACGCTATCAACAGCAAGGTGATGAATAACTAATAAAAGACGACCCCTTCGCTCTTTTCCTAAGTAAAACCAAGCCATCCGTAGGATTGGCCCTTCACAGAGATTCAAAGTCGGTTGTAAGGTTGCAGAAACTGATTCTATGGCTGAACTTTGTTTTGTTTCACCTAAATTCTCTAAATTGATGGCTGTAAACGGAATACTTGTTTCAGGAACATCATTAATTTGTTGCCACCCCGATTCCTCTCGGCTAAACCTTAGTCTAAGGGCATCATGATGAATTAATAGGTAGTGCAATGCCTGTTCTAAATAGTGGGGGTTGAGATTGGGCAGAGTTTCCAATAACAGCGATTGGTTGTAGTGGTGAGGATCGGGTAAATTCTGCTCGAAAAACCAATGTTGAATAGGAGTCAGGGGAATTGAACCCGTCACTATACCTTGTTCTGCTGGGGAGGTGACAGAAATACTAGCAACAGCCCCTAATTCTGCAATAGTTTGGTATTGAAATAGCTGTCGTGGCGTTAATTGTAATCCTGCTTGATTTGCCCTGGCAATAATTTGCAACCCTAGGATAGAGTCTCCTCCTAACTCAAAGAAATTATCGTAAATGCCGACTTCCATCTTCCCTAAAACATCCTGCCAAATCTCAGTTAAAGCAGCTTCTTGGGGGGTACGAGGGTCAATTAGATCTTTTTGAACATTTCTCTGGGAAAAGTCTGGTACAGGCAATGCTTGACGGTCAATTTTACCGTTAGGAGTCAGGGGAAAATCACTCAACGTCATGAATAGGGTGGGAACCATATAAGCAGGAAGCTTTTCAGCGACAAAATGACGCAAATCACTAGGATTAGACGGAGAAACCACGTAAGCGACTAATCGGGGATTACCTGTCTGATCGGGATGAACAACAGCGATCGCTGCTTGAACCTCTGGATGCTGTGCTAAAACTCCTTCAATTTCCCCTAATTCAATGCGAAATCCACGAATTTTTACCTGATTATCAATTCTTCCCAGATACTCAATGGTTCCATCTGGTAAGTAACGCGCCAGATCCCTTGTTTTATACAAGCGACTTCCTACCCCCCTGTCCCCCCTGATAGGGGGGATGCAAGGGGGGTGGGGGAGAGTAAAAGGATTAGGAATAAATCTGTCTGCGGTTAAATCAGGTCGATTAAAGTAACCCCTGGCGACCCCAAACCCACCGATATACAGTTCCCCTGGAATGCCTACAGGAGTGGGTTGTAAGTATTGATCAAGAATATAGAGTTCCGTATTAGCAATGGGACGACCAATGGGAACAGTTCCAGAGTAGGATATTTGAGGAGAAACTTCATAAACACAACAGCCAACGACGGTTTCTGTGGGGCCATATTCATTAATCAGTCGGGTTTTGGGGAACTGTTGTTGCCAAAAGGTAAGACTGTGTCCTGATAACGCTTCACCCCCTATAATTAAAGCGTGAGTTTGACCAACTTTTTCTTTACCCGTTAACAAAGGGTTTAAAATTCCCAAATGAGCAGGGGTAAGCTTGACTAAACTCAAGGATTGATGGGTTAATGCTTCACTCAACGCCTCAATTTCCTCCGTTTCTGACAGTAAAAATACCTTTTGACCCACTAAAAGCGGAGTAAATAAACTGGTAATAGTAGCATCAAAAGCAAGGGAAGAATTAACGGGAGAACCATTGCCTTGAGTCACCGGATAAGTGGCGATCGCCCAAGTTAAATAGTTGCTGAGTCCCCGATGGGTAATTAAGGTTCCTTTGGGTGTTCCCGTAGACCCCGATGTATAAATCACATAGGCTAAATTATCCCTCACCACCTGATTGACAGGATTTTCCTGACTTTCAGACGCAATAAAATGCCAATCTTGATCAAGGAGAAGGCAATACCCCCCCACCCCCCTATTAGGGGAGAAGGTCGGAAGGGGGGTTTCTCTTGGGGTGCAAGTAACAGACAATCGTTTAGATTCTTGACTCAGTTCCGTTAACAATACAGCTACCTGAGCATCTTCTAACATAAAAGCAATGCGTTCTGATGGATAAGCTGGATCAAGCGGAACATAAGCTCCCCCTGCCTTAAGAACCCCTAAAATAGCAATTAACATCTGGGGCGATCGCTCAACCAAAATCCCGACTTTAACCTCTGGTTTAACCCCCAATTTTTGGAGATAATGGGCAAGTTGATTAGCTTTGACATTGAGTTGTTGGTAAGTGAGTTGTTGATCGGCAAACGTAACAGCGATCGCATTAGGCGTTTTCTCTACTTGTGCCTCAAACAGTTGATGAATAAAAACCTCTCCCTGCTCCCTGCTCCCTGCTCCCTGCTCTCTGACCCCTGCTCCCTGCTCCTCATTCCACTCTACTAACAACTGCTGCCGTTCAGCTTGGGTTAGTATGGACAACTCAGAAATTCTTGCTTGAGGATTTGCGATAATTTCCGTCAAAAGTACCTGAAAATGACCCAACATACGGGTGATCGTCTCTGCTTTAAATAAATCAAGACTGTATTCAATCACTGCCAGCATTCCGGTTTCCCGTTCCACCAAATGCCAAGTCAAATCAAACTTTGTAGATTGGGTATCGATCCAAGACTGACTCAGGGTTAAACCAGGAATAGCGAGTTCTGGTGAGAGAGCATTTTGCAGTTGATAGGCTTCATTTTGCACCTGAAACATCACTTGAAATAGAGGATTATGACTCTCATCCCGTTCCGGTTGCAAGGTATCCACTAATTTGGCAAAGGGTAAATCTTGGTGTTGATAAGCTTTTGAGGTTGTCTCTTTCACCTGCTGTAACAGTGCTAAAAAAGAAGGATTATTAGAAAGATCACTCCGCAATACCAAAGTATTAACAAAAAAGCCGATTAATCCTTCCGTTTCTGTCCAATTCCGATTGGCAATGGGAGAACCCACTACAATATCATGCTGACCACTGTAACGATGGAGTAGAATTTTGAAAGCAGACAGCAAGATCATAAATAAAGTGACACCCTGCTGACGACTAAGGATTTTGAGGTCATCAGTTAAAGACTTATCCAGAGTAAAGGATTGAATGCCACCGCGCAACGTCAGAACATTGGGTCGAGGATAGTCGGTGGGAAGATTGAGAACGGATAGATTGGCTAACTGCCTTTTCCAATAGTCTAGCTGAGCTTGTAATTCTTTACCTGCTAACCATTGTCGCTGCCAAGCGGCAAAATCTCCATACTGAATCGGTAATTCGGGTAAGGGAGAGGGATTATTGAGGGAAAAAGCTTTGTAGAGTGCCGCCAACTCCTTTAAAAGAATCCCCCGTGACCAACCATCGGCGATAATATGGTGAAGAATTACTAACACAATGGATGATTGTGGGCTAATTTGAAGCAAGATAACCCGCAACAAAGGCCCCTCTGCTAAGTTGAAGTATTGCTTGGCTGCTTCGGTAGTCAAGCGTTGAGTTTCTTGATCTCGTTGCTTTTCGGGTAATCCTTGCAAATTAATTTTGGGGATTTGTAGGATAAAACTGGGGTCAATTTCTAAAACAGGGTTTCCTTGAACAGAGAGAAATCGTGTCCTTAAACATTCGTGACGGCGAATAATTTCCTGAAAACTTTTTTCTAGGATCCGAAGATCGAGCGTGCCTGTAAACTGCCAAGCGATCGCAATATTATAAGCAGGACTATCAGGATCTAACTGATGGAGAAACCACAGTCGTTCTTGCGCCAACGAAAGGGGCAAACTCTGGGAATCTTGACGTTTTGGAATCGTTTGTTGAGGGAGTCGTAAATTTTTCTGTTTTAATTGCTGCTCAAAAATAGCCCGTTTTTCGGGAGGCAAGGCAGCAATTCGGTTTCTTAATTCTTCTAAGTTTAACTTCACTTTGATTTTAGATTCGGAATATTTATCTCTGCTCTCTATGTCTATAGTAAAGAAAATTAGAGGTTTTGGGCAGTAGGTTACTTTGTTCTAAGAATTCTTGTGCTAGGGCGATCACTTCTTCTGTTAGATCCAGAAAAATCCAGGACTGTAATGTTTATCTAATCACTTTTCCAGTTTGTGTTGGGATGGAATAGTTTTTGATGTTGTTGGGTTTCATTCCTCTACCCAACCTACAAGATTAGCGATCGCACTATAGCCCTGCTCCCAAGGTGGATGGAGTTACATATGCACCAGGACATTTGGTTCCTGTTGCTGATCGAAACAGACCTGATAACAAAAACAAAGAGGCTAAAAATAATTTAGCAATTAGTTTGTTGTCAAATATAGTTCCACAACAAAATAAACATAATCAAGGATTTTGGGCAACGATTGAAAATTATACAAGACAATTTGTTAATAATTCTAGCAAGAATTATGAAGTTTATGTAGTTACTGGTACTCATGGGATTAAAAAGCGTAGCGATGGTAGTGATGCTGAAATAGACGGCTCTGAGCCTATCAAAATTCCTGAATATTTATGGAGAGTTTTATTAGTTGTAGACCGTCTTGGAGCCGATGTTCAACCGAATACCTACACAGTTGGCTTTTGGACAGAAAATCGTCAACCGACTGAAGATGAGAAAAACTGGAATGATAAAGATAACTGGAAAACCAGTACAATAATCAAAAGTGTGAATGAAATTGAAAACTTAACGGGTTATAATTTTTTCTCTAATATTCCTTCAAATATTCAAGAGAATATTGAAAGTAACAGAGAGATATTTTGGGATGGTGAAATTCCTGACAATTTTATTCCTAATCCAGGGCCTTCTCCGAAGCCTAGTTTGTCTTCAACGCTCATGGGTGAACAGATCGCAGAGGTAGAGAGTTCTGGGATATTTAGTTCCAGCGGGATTAAATGGCCTGTTCTCTCTACCGAGACTGCTAAAAACACTACAGTCGGGCATAATGGTGTTTTGGCAAATAGCATCATCGAAGTCCGACAGATAGATCTCGACAGCACCAATGAAATTGGCCTCAGTCAGATCCGCCCTACAAAACACGCTCGCGTCGAGAATAGTTCCGACAAGACAAGCACCACTGAGGTTGGCATTCTCAAAGTTGACGGCGTAGAGATCGACCCCATAGAGATTGGCATTACTGAGGTTAGCCCCTTCCAAATCAACAGAATTAAGTTGAGTCCTACTGAGGTTAGTTCCACTAAAATTGGTATTTCTGAGGTCAGTATAATTCAAATCAGCCCATTCCAAGTTGGCGTTTCTGAGATCAGTTCCTCTGAGTTCAGCACTGATCAAATAGGCTTCTCGAAGACGGGCATTTCTAAGGTCAGCCCCTTGAATCTGAGCCATCTTGAGATTAGCCCCTTCAAGATTAACTCCACTGAGATTAGCACCTTCGAGGTTAACGTTCCTCAAATCAGCCCCACTCAAATCAGCCCCACTCAAGTTAATTCCTCTCAGATCAGCATTGTACAGCACCATGCCTCGGAGTTCGGAGTTTTCCTACAATGCTACCCCCAACTCAGAAGCTTACGGCAAATACGACCTTCTCACCACCGTTCTCCACGAAATTGCCCACCTTTACGGTTTCATCGAAGGTTACGAACCCTTTGACCACCTGCATCACCCCACCGCCATCATTGACGGCTCACATCTTGACAAACACGCCCATCCCTACGACCTACTTAACGCCCACCTTGCTCCAGGTATCCGTAAACTGCCCTCAGATCTAAATATTGAAATCTTAAAAGCTATTTTGGAGGCAGAAGGTAATCCCCCCTTATCCCCCCTTACAAAGGGG
>JBCDDV010000190.1:0-5727 GCA_039180145.1 Cyanobacteria bacterium P01_G01_bin.49
GAGGGGAGACAGCTTCGATCTAGGCCCTAGTTGTACGCATGTTCTAAAATTTTGACTAAATAAAAGTTTTGATAACACTTCTTTACTACCAAGGTTCTTAATAATGTTTCCACCAATCCGTTTTCACCAAAAAAGGCAATCTTCTAAAAATGTGCCTAAAAATTCTTCCTCTCAAAGATTTTGGCTTAAATTTGAGAAAAGCCAATTCAGTTTTGAAGGGTTGGGAGCTTGGTACCATTATTGGCGAGAGCCTTATCATTTATTGCTTACGATTCCTTGGAAATATTTTTGCTTGTTAATGATAATCTTCTATCTTTTTCTTAATCTGGGATTTGCTTTAGCTTACTTGGTAGGAGAGACGGGTATTGCTAATGCGTCTTCAGGTTCATTGAGAGATGCTTTCTTTTTTAGCGTTCAAACACTGTCCACTATTGGCTATGGGAATATGTATCCGACTAGTCTCTATACCCAGATACTGGTAACCATAGAGGCATTTGTCAGTGTTCTAAGCATCGCCCTAATGACAGGATTGGCTTTTGCTCGGTTTTCTTTCTCTAGTGCTAAAGTGCTATTCAGCCGCGTAGTGGTTATTGTTAGTTATAATCATATTCCTACTTTGATGTTAAGAGTGTCTAATCAACGGCGAAATTATATTCTTGAAGCCAAGATCCGTTTGTATTTGATGTGGGATGAGGTCAACAAGGAGGGAGATTTTTTTCGTCGCGTCCATGAACTAAAATTGGTTAGAGATCATACACCCTGTTTGGCCATGACCTGGACAGTAATGCACCCGATTGATCAAGACAGTCCTTTGTATCAAGTTAGTGCTGAAACCTTGCACAGAAAAAAAGCGATGCTATTGACTTCCTTGTCAGGTATTGATGAATCTATCGCTCAAACCATGTATGCTCGCTCAAGCTATGGTTCTCAAGATATTCTCTGGAATCATCAATTTCTCGATGTAGTCTACCACACACCAGAGGGACATCGTTATATTGATCTTTCCTTTTTTCATCGTGTCAAACCTCTTGAAACCGAAGCATCTCAAAAAAATCTTAAGTCTCTGGAATTGTCGTGACCTCAATATGTGAAGATTTATGTCAAAGATGAAAACGGCTAGTCACCTCTAAAGATAAAAGGCTGGCTTATAAATACATAAATATCGGAGCATTTTTGTTAAGTCAAGGAATACTCCTCATATTAATGGGTGAGTTAAGATATCTACTGAAGAATTTGCTTAATTTATGGCTATCACTCCCCACGATGAAGAAAGAGAGCATCGTATTAGCAGCGAAATCATTGTTGATGCTTATAATGGCGAAGAAGAACGCCAGGGTTGGTACAATTATCTCGAAGATAGTCTCACTGTGCCGTTTAAAGCAATTTGGGCTGGGGAGATAGTAGAAGTACTAGGAATGTCAGAGGATGAAGAATGCCTCAAAGAAATGAAAGTCGATGTTTGTTACACAGAACAAGACGACCAAGATATTTTTCCGATGTCATTATCTTTGTGTGAAGTAATTGAGGCTGATGAAACGACAATAGAAGCAATTAGTGATTGGAAATATTGGGTAGAGAGAGGATATGAGTTCAGTGAGAATGAAGAAGAAGAGTTTATCTAGATGTGAAGAAGAGTTTTTAATTTCTCATACCAGTCTGAAAAGTATGGAGTCGGGAGAAAAAACCGCCTTTAGCCACCAATTGGCAATAATTACCGATTTCTACAATTTTACCTTTTTCTAAAACAATGATGCGGTTGGCTTGGCGAATGGTAGACAAACGGTGAGCAACGACAAACGTCGTGCGTTGAGACATTAAATGGCTTAAAGCATCTTGAATTAAGTATTCAGCTTCCGAATCAAGGGATGATGTGGCTTCATCGAGCAAAAGGATGCGGGGTTGACGCAGCAAGGCACGAGCAATGGCCAATCGCTGTCTCTGTCCTCCAGATAGTTTGACTCCATTTTCGCCAATTAGTGTCTCGATGCCTTGAGGTAACTGTTCAATAAACTCTAAGGCATGAGCATCTGCGACAGCTTGCCAGAAGGATTTTTCTTCAACCCCTTTTGTGCCGTAGAGCAAATTTTCTCTGACGGTTCCTTGAAATAAAATCGTCTCTTGAGAGACAACGGAAAGACGACGACGATAGCTGCGCAAATCAATCTGGGAAAGTTCATGATTGTCTAGGAAAATTCGACCACTATCAGGTTGAATTAATCCAATAATTAGATTGAGAAGCGTTGACTTTCCTGCGCCCGATGGGCCGGCAAAAGCAATGGTTTCCCCTGGTTGCACCTCTAGGGAAAAATTTTCTAAAGCCGGTTGGTTAGTGTCTGGATAGGTGAAACCAACCCCTTGAAATGAAAATTTTCCTTCAACACTGTTAATACTTAATTTATGGTGATTTTTTTCGATTTCACGAGATTCTAAAATTTCTCCCACCGATTGGATCGCGTCAAATCCCTTACTGATTTGAGGTAAAACGTTGAGAATTTGAACAACCGAGTTGGTTAGAGAATCGAAATATCCTGTCAGTAGAATAACACTACCAACAGTAATGCCCCAGATCCCTTGATAAGCACAAAAAGCTGCCCCAATTAGGCACAAACAGCTAAATAGTCTTAGTGTTACCCAAGCTGAGGCGTTAGCAATGGCGTTGATAGAATCAACTTGCAGCGAAGCGCTTTGCAGCCTGGTTAACTCCTGCTGGGTGCGTTCCATTTCTATTGGTTCGGCTCCATGAGCGCGAGTCAGTGGAATCATTTTCAGCATTTCTACTAAGTAAGCTGAAAGAGATTCACCTTGCTGTCTGAGCCTTTGATTACGCTGGCGCAAAGGAGCTTTCAGAAAGTGCATAAAACACACTGCCAGAGGAACTGTCGCGGCAAAGAAAAGCAAAAAAGCTGGAGCGCGGACGGCGGTAATACACAAGGCAATAAGAATAGTTAAAATCGTCGAAGGCAACAATTGAAACAATTGGCTGGTAAGGGTTTGAATTGCTTCTACATCTTTAAGTAGCTTCGCTTGTAAAGTCCCTGTGCTATGGCGATGGTAGAAACTAATCGAGAGTTCTTGTAACCGTTGGGCTAAAGCTCTGCGTAGAGACCATTCCATCTTACGCGTGGCCAAACTCATGAAACGAATATGCCAATAATGAGTCGGTATGTTCTGAGCTATGGTTAAACTTAGCAAGGCTCCGTTGAGCCAGAGTTCTTCTATTGAATGAGTCGAGGGACTAGAAATAATATCAATGACATTGGCCATCACCAAAGGTCTGAGCCACTCAGGACTATGTTTAATTAGGTAAAAGAACAGAGATAACCCTAAGTTTCCCCCATCTTGTTTATAAAGATAAAGAAGCGTTTTAAGGGGACGCTTGCTTTGATAGTGGATCAAGTCAGAGAACTGCATCAAGGTTTGAAAAGGGAACGTTTCTTCGTTTCCTCATTAATTGAACAATTGTAAATCCATGAATGAGAATTTATTGAGGTGCGCTATGAATTTTCGTAACGCACCCACAAGATCAATAATTAAGTAATAACCGTGGGTTTATCTCGTTTTGTAAACTGCTTAATTTGAGCAATTTCTTCTGCTAATTGAATCAAAGGAGATAACGCTTGTTGGGTATCCACATTATGCTTACTTACATCGGGTTCGTAACTTTCAATATAAACTCGTAACGTTGCTCCTTTTGTTCCTGTTCCCGATAAGCGAAAAACGATACGAGAACCATCAGTAAACCCGATACGAACGCCTTGTTTTTGACTAACACTGCCATCAACGGGATCAGTATAAGCAAAGTCATCACTATAAGCAACCTTATAGTTACCATAAGACTTTCCAGACATTTCTTTGACCATAGATCTTAAGCGATCCATTAATTCATTAGCGGGGGCAGAAGGAACTTCTTCATAATCATGACGAGAATAAAAATTACGTCCGTATTCTTGCCAATGATCTTGCACAATTTTTTCAACTGACTCACCCTTAACTGCTAAAATATTGAGCCAGAAAATGACCGCCCACAAACCATCTTTTTCACGAATATGATTTGATCCAGTCCCGAAACTTTCTTCCCCACAAAGAGTTGCTTTGCCAGCATCCAATAGGTTGCCAAAAAATTTCCAACCAGTGGGGGTTTCATAACAATCAATGCCTAATTTTTCGGCGACTCGATCCACTGCGGCACTGGTAGGCATTGAACGGGCCACACCAGCTAACCCGTCCTTGTAACCAGGGACTAGGGTAGCATTAGCGGTCAATACTGCCAGACTATCACTAGGAGTGACAAAAAAGTGACGGCCTAAAATCATATTGCGATCGCCATCTCCATCTGAGGCAGCCCCAAAATCTGGTGCATTGTCTCCAAACAAGATGTCAACGAGATCATGAGCATAAACTAAGTTAGGATCGGGATGACCTCCTCCAAAGTCTTCTAGGGGAGTACCATTTTCTACCGTTCCCTCCGGGGCCCCTAAATGCTTTTCAAACAACGCATGGGCATAAGGGCCTGTTACTGCATGAAGGGAGTCCATACACATTCTAAATTTTCCAGAAGTTAGGAGAGACCTGATCTGGTCAAAATCAAACAAAGTCTGCATTAACTCCACATAGGGTGCAACCGAGTCAATAACCTCTACATCCATTGTTCCTAGTTTAAAGGAACTCGGACGATCTAAATTAATATCTGCAGCTTCGAGAATCTTATATTCTGAAATTGTTTTAGTGCGTTCATAAATAGCATTTGTGACCTTTTCTGGTGCGGGGCCACCGTTACTTACATTATATTTAACCCCAAAGTCTCCATTGGGGCCGCCAGGATTATGACTTGCCGAAAGAATGATCCCCCCAAAGGCATTGTATTTACGAATCACAGCCGAAGCAGCAGGGGTTGAAAAAATTCCCCCACAACCGACTAAAATGCGCCCGATATTGTTGGCGGCAGCCATTTTTAAAATAATCTGAATCCCTTGACGATTATAGTAACGGCCATCACCTCCGACAACAAAAGTGGCACCTTCACAACCATCGAGACTGTCGAAGATAGATTGAATAAAGTTTTCTAAATAATGGGTTTTCTGAAAGACTGGAACCGACTTACGGAGTCCAGAGGTTCCTGGTTTTTGATCATCAAATGGGGTTGTGGCAATGGTACGAATTGTCATAGTACAATTAGACTAATCGATAGTATTGTATTGTGCTTTACCCATGATTATTATGGGTATGATGATACTTACTTTACCGCTATTTATACCAAGTCCGGTTACTGTAGGCTACTTATGAAGATAAGGTCAGGGAAACAAAGAAAAGAGACTAACATTGCAGGTTGTGTTGCAAAAACTAGCGGTCTCGCCTTGGGAGTGCTGTCGCACCGCCGATAAACTAGAGTAAGGACAAATGCTTAATTTCCTGGTTGATGAAACCAAAACAACCATTGAAGTGGAGATATTTCCAAGGAGAAATAATTTGATTAAACCTTCATTAATATCTGAGCTATCCTCTGAGTTATCGGAATTGAGAAGAAATGATGTTGGAAAGAGGGTTAAATGGGGGCGGTGCGCTTCTTTTAAAAAGTGCTTAAACGTAGGTAAACTAGTCAACCTAGAGTGGTTAATACCAATAAAAATCAGGCATATCCATCAGCTATCAAGGAACTAAAACGAGCAAAAGTCTTAAATAAAAAGAGTAAATTAAGATGAGTAAAATATCTAAATAATAGAATAGAAC
>JBCDDV010000191.1:0-5703 GCA_039180145.1 Cyanobacteria bacterium P01_G01_bin.49
GTATAGTAAACCTATGATATTCCCTGATTTTGAGCAGTTTTCTCATTTGGCAAAACAAGGTAACTTTGTTCCGGTTTACCAAGAATGGGTTGCTGACCTCGAAACCCCTGTATCATCATGGTACAAAGTCTGTGCTGATCACCCTTATAGTTTTTTATTAGAATCTGTTGAAGGGGGAGAAAACTTGGGACGTTACAGCTTTTTGGGTTGTGATCCCATGTGGGTGTTAGAAGCAAGGGGAAACAAGACTCGACAAATTTATCGAGATGGGACAATTAAGCATTTCCAAGGAAGTCCTTTTGATAGTTTGACAGAGTGCTTAGCCTCTATTAACCCAGTTACCTTGCCTCAACTTCCTTCAGGTATTGGTGGGTTATTTGGGTTTTGGGGATATGAGTTAATTAATTGGATAGAATCACGGGTTCCTATTTATCCCATCACTGAGGAAGATTTACCTGATGGGGTATGGATGCAAATTGATCATCTAATTGTTTTTGATCAAGTTAAACGAAAGATTTGGGCGATCGCTTATGCAGATCTACGAGATCAGACCGTAAGTTTAGCAGAAGCCTATCAGAAAGCTTGCGATCGCGTGGCTAAATTGGTGCTAAAGCTACAATTACCTTTACCAATTTCAGCCAAAACCTTAGAATTAAATCCCAAGTCAGCCGAAACTGCTCCCCTAAATTATCGTAGCAATACCGAGCGATCGCGCTTTTGTGAGAATGTGCGTCAAGCCAAGGAACATATTAAGGCAGGGGATATCTTTCAAGTGGTTATTTCTCAACGGTTGCAAGCAGATTATGGGGATGCTCCTTTTAATCTTTATCGTTCCCTGCGATTGATTAATCCTTCCCCTTATATGGCTTATTATAATTTCGGGGATTGGCAAATTATTGGCTCTAGTCCTGAAGTGATGGTTAAAGCCGAACGAAATGAAGGGAAAGTCCTCAAAGCCACCTTGCGTCCCATTGCCGGAACCAGACGACGAGGGCAAACCTTAGCTGAGGATCAAGCTTTGGGTAAAGATCTCTTGCAAGATCCTAAAGAAATTGCTGAGCATGTGATGTTAGTAGATTTAGGACGCAATGATTTAGGTAGAGCCTGTTCTCAAGGAACAGTGACAGTAGATGAATTAATGATCATTGAGCGTTATTCCCATGTGATGCACATTGTTAGTAATGTGGTGGGAGAATTAGCTCCCGATAAAACACCTTGGGATTTATTTAAAGCCTGTTTTCCTGCAGGAACGGTGAGCGGTGCGCCGAAAATTCGTGCGATGGAAATTATTAATCAATTAGAACCAGAACGACGAGGCCCCTATTCTGGAGTTTATGGTTACTATGATTTTGAAGGGCAGTTAAATACAGCGATCGCTATTCGGACAATGGTAGTTCGTCCCCAAAGCCAAAATCAACATTTAGTATCTGTGCAAGCGGGAGCAGGTTTAGTAGCTGATTCTGATCCAGAGACAGAATATGAGGAAACAATGAACAAAGCAAGGGGACTATTAGAGGCAATTCGTTGTTTGAGTTAGTGATTGATTATTATAAGAAATGCCAAAGCCAAGGGGTTTGAAGTGGCTTTGGTTTGCCTAAATCCAGTCTTGAGATAAGCCGAATTGTCTCCCGTTGCGGATTGAATTAACGAGTCTTCTTTTTGGTTCTACGTCCCAAGGCCAATACGGCTACAGCAAGTCCAATCAAACTCCAATAACTTCGAGATTCTGGGACTTTTTGGACGGGAAGAGGAAGCGGCCCCATAGCCGAACCTAGTTGATTGTTGTTGCTAGCTGTGTAGAGTCCGCCTGGGCCACTGGGAGGCTGTAAAGTTTGCCAAAAAAAAGTAATGGTTTCTCCCGTGTTCCAATTAGAATCATTGGGAGCAGTCCAAATTAAACTGTCATTATTAAGTTCGAGATTGAACTGAGCTGGCGTCCCTAATGCCGTAGTTGCCTCAGTAAAGCGATAGCCTGCCACTCCAGTAAAGCCAAACGGTTCAAAACTCAGACGAAACTCAGTAACGTTTTCAAAAGGAAGAACAACTGAAGGTTGGGGAAAAGGCGGATCATCGTTAGGAAAATCAACTCCTGGCGTAACTTCGTGGATATAAGTATAAATTGTTTGTGGTGGATTTTCAGGGGGTAAACACTCGCTAAACCCAACAGGACAAGACACGCTACTGATTAAATCACCGAGTCCATCGCCGTTAGCGTCAATCAGGGACGTTTCCACTTCTGCGCCAACAGGGCCAACAATTTTGGCTCCTAAAGTCAGATCATCTAAGTTGGTTGGGGCGATGGATACAGCACTAGCCTCAAGTGAAGCCAGGCTAAGAAAGGAAAATGCTAACAGTGTTTTTAGTAATAAATTTTTGATCATTTCAAAGATCCATTGATAGAAGAAACGATTCAGTTAAAATGCTAACTGATGCAATAGTACGATAATTTAGATCAATTTTTTAATCAATAATCCTCGATTCCTCGATGCTGGATTATACTTTTGAAAATTTTTGGCGACGAAACCAGATTAGGGCTTTAAGTATCACTAATTAACTGTTTATCTAATGTTAATAATCAAGTCCTATGCTAAAAGCTTGTTTGGCATCGTTAATATAGCCGTTCACTCTTGATAGTGTTGAATAGTAAATTATGGTTGAAGTCACTTTCTCGTCATTCACGCAACAGCCGATTAAAGCTGATTCAGATACTTACGTGATTACTCATGGTTATCAAAGCAGCAGTGATCAAGAATGGGTAAACAACTTAGCATTAGAAATTGAGCAGCTAGATTCTGATAGTAATATTATTCTCACGGACTGGTCTGAAGCAGCCAATACGGTAAATTATTTTAGTGCGGTAGAAGATACCCAAGTGGTAGGCGAGGCGATCGCTAATTGGCTGATTGAAGAAGGAGTCAATCCCGATACCACTCAACTAATCGGTCATAGTTTGGGCGCACACGCATCGGGAATCGCCGGAGATGTTTATTCTGATCTTACGGGTAGCTCGATTGAAGTTATAGTGGGCTTAGATCCAGCAGGCCCTGGTTATGAAGACTTTCTTTTCTTTAATGGTAAACCAACTGAGGAACGTCTCGATGCTACCGATGGCGATCGTGTTGTTGCTTTCCACACCAGTGAGACTTTTGGCTATGATGATCCTTTAGGGTTATTAGATCTTTATATAAACCCAGAAGATTGGCTTCAACCCGGAAAATCGACAGCCTTGGGGAACCATAGTTACTCTCACGATCTCTATACTGATTTAGTAGGAGGGAATGGTTATGTTCAAAGCAATAATCAAATTTTAGGAGATGGCATATTTGATTACGAAGATATCTTTGCCTTTAGTGGCAGTATCAATGTCGATACCACTACTTTTGTGTAGCATTGTTCGGAGATACTTGGCGATCGTACCCAAACGAAATTGGGGTTGCTGATTTTGGAGTTGATTTACCAGGAAATTATCAGACTTTGAAGGCTAAGCTTAACTGCTCATAAACCATTCCTATTTTTTCGCTTTTTTTCGATGTCCTCCTTGAAAAATTAGCTTATATCTGACTTTTCTTGCCTTTTTCTGGGACTGACATCCTAACTCTGAAAATCTATTCTTGAAGTAGAGATGAAAAAAGTCATCTTCTTGAAGATTTTAGAAAGAAAAAAAGTTATGTCTAAATTTAAGATCAATTTCTCTAAACTATCTACATTGAGTTCTTTATTGGCTGCCATGATGGTCACGACTTCTTTGTTACCAATGGCTTCTGTCTCGGCTCAAAATTATCCTTCTAATCAAAAGCAAGTCACTATTTCTAACACTGTCACGATTCCGCGGGGCAACTTAATTCCTGTTCGTTATGATGAAGACGATCTTCTTTACGTTAACCAAGGAGAATATTTACCTTTAGAAGTGAAAGTCGCTGCTAATATTCGTAATCGCCAAGGAGAACTTTTAATCCCGGCTGGGACTGCAATTAGGGGACAATTAGAGCCGACAGCCAATGGGGCCCGCTTTGTAGCTAGGGAAATCATCCTCGATGACAATCAATGGTTATCTCTTAACGCCACCTCTTATGAAATCTCCAAAACAGAAACTGTAAATGAGGGGGCCACCGTTGCCAATATATTAAGTGGAACCTTTGCTGGAGCAGGAACAGCTACCATTATTGCTGGAACGACTGGCGATCGTCGCATTGATCCCTTAGAAGTATTAGGAGGGGCTGCTTTTGGGACTTTAGCAGGATGGGCTTTACCAGAAGGTCAAATCATTGGTGGTGGTTCACGGCAAGTTGTGGTCATCGATCCTAACCAAGACCTTACCCTAATGTTGCATTCTGACTTAGCGGTTATTCCTTCTCGTCAAGGAACGGTCAATAATTTTCCTCTTCGTAATACTTTCAATTCTCTTTCTTTTTAAGTGTTAACTAGCAAAGATAGAAGTTTAGCATTGGTTTCTTTTCTAGCTAAAGGCACGAGAGTTAGAAATTTTTGAACAAAGCTTTCAAGAGATACTTTTGGAGTATCCCTTGAAACTTTGAATCTTAGAGATTGTGATGTTTCTCGATACCTAGATCCTTTCAACCACCACAGAATTGGGATAGCGCACCTTTGCCAAGTCGGCATATTTATCTTCTGCCGCACGATAACCCACCGCGCAGGCAACTATCGTTGCGAAACCTTTTTGAGACTGATTCAGCACTTTGTCGTAATTAGAAGGCTCAATTCCTTCTAGGGGGCAAGTATCTACTCCCAAAATGGCTGCACTTGTCATCAAGTTGCCTAGCGCAATATAAGCTTGCCGCGCGCTCCATTCATTAACATGGAGGCTACGAGGCCCTTGAATAACATCGCTGATAATCATGTTGCGATAGTTTTCCAGAGATTCTACAGACACATCACGGGTCTTGGCCATACTTTCGATGAAGCGATCTACGTCTTCAGCCGAGAGATTTTTCTTGATAGTGAAAACCACCAGATGAGAACAATCGGTTATTTGGCTCTGATTCCAAGAAATCGGCTTAAGTTGTTCTTTAATAGCTTGATCAGTCACGACAATAAACCTCCAGGGCTGCAAGCCGTAAGAAGAGGGTGTTAGCACCAAGCTATCTTCTAATGTTTGCCAAATCTCCCCAGGAATGGATTTCTGGGGATCAAACTGTTTAGTTGCGTAACGCCACTGCTGCTGCTCTAGTAGATCTGAGGGTAAAAGGGTAGCCATCGAAATTTCCAGATAAACCGTTTAAACTATGTTTAGTATAAGTGGGTTACTCCTGAAGTGTTCAGGTTTTTACTTTCTAAAAATTGCCATGAAAAAGAAGAAAGGCTCAATTCCTTTGGCGTTGCTGAATCAACAGTGGATTAGTTATTAATAGAAGAGTAGAAAAAGCTAATTTAATTCCTATGAATTGTCCTAAGTGTCACTCTTCTAATCTTCACAAAGACGGCCATCAAGACGGAAAACAACGGTGGGAATGTCAAGATTGTGGTCGCCTATTTTGTGAGTCTTATGAAGAAAAAGGCTATATTGGCGCAAGTTTTAGTCTAGATTTTGGCTAAAGTCTCAATAGCCGCTTTTGGCAACACTACCATAATTTTTCTAATTCTTAGAATTAATTACCGTCACAAATGATTCACAAAAACTCAAAAAATACCGAAGCTTACTAACCTGAATAAATAAAGGATTTCAGTGATTCCTCTGAGTTTTAA
>JBCDDV010000192.1:0-5703 GCA_039180145.1 Cyanobacteria bacterium P01_G01_bin.49
CTGCTAAAAACCAACTAGGTTGCACAAACCCTTCAAAGATAATTTTTTCCTCTTCAGAATCAACGGAAGTCATTGTGTAAGCTCTTTGATTAAAGTAAGTTTGTAACTGGTCTAAAATAGACGTCTTAGACATTTGCGCCATTAATTTGACTTGTTGCGTCCGCTCTTTGACAGAAGCTCGAATAAAGAAAAATAAGCCAACCATCAATAACAACGTCAGAAAAAATGTTGAGGGAAGAATAGAAGTATTCACAGGGGTTTCGTTTGAAAATAATCAGGAAGGGAATAGATAAGCTACATTTTAGTATAAAAGATTAAATTTTTTTTGTTACACATTGCCCATTATTTCTGGCAATTTTTTCCTTATTCAGCCCATTGACGCAATAAATTAGCATGAGTTTTCGCTAATAAATCAAATTCAACCGTTTTACCTTCCTTAGCAAAAATTGAACGGCGTACCGTATCAATATCAAACAAGATTTCTCGTTTGTTGTCGTCACGAATCAAACTTTCAATCCATCCCACAACCACTAATCGGGTTCCATCAATCACAGGTTCAACTCTATGTAAAAAAGAAGAAGGGTAAAGGAGGATTGACCTAGCTTCTAGTTTATAACGAAGCTCGCCCTCTGGTTTTTCAATCACTAATTCACCCCCAGAGTAGCTATGAGCAGAACTCAAAAATAAGGTAAACGAAACATCAGACCGAAAAATTTGCTTACCGCTTCCCATTAAAGCATTATCAGTGTGACTTCCATAGGACATTCCCTTTTCGTAGCGACTAAACCGTAGTGAGTGAATATATTTTGGCTGAACTGCTAATTTGAATAGCAGATGACGCTGTAGGGCATTGGTCACAAGATTGGTTAACTTTGGGAATTGAGAAGTACCACGCTCTAATTGAGTATTATGTTTCACTAATTTCGCGTGCCATCCTGCGGTGGTTTGACCATCAACAAAATTCCCTTGAGATAAACTTTTAATAAGTTGCTGGTGTTCTTCGGAGGTCAAAATTTCATCAATCGTCAAAATCATTGCAAATTAGGGGTTAAAGCCTTTATTATCACCTATTATCTTAATTAATAGATTTTAGATAAGATAAAGTTATTGGCAATTTAAAGCACT
Source organism: Cyanobacteria bacterium P01_G01_bin.49 (assembly GCA_039180145.1). Lineage (GTDB taxonomy): Bacteria > Cyanobacteriota > Cyanobacteriia > Cyanobacteriales > Microcystaceae > JBCDDV01. Next base: position 1,126 of record JBCDDV010000192.1, read on the forward strand.
TCTATTTAGAATGTAGGCTTTAAGCAAGATTATTTTAGGAGAATGGTAATGAACTCTAAAGCTGTTCAATTATTAGTGACCCTTGGTTTAGTAACCACCCTTGGTGCTTGTGGCGGTGCCGGGACTGATACCCCCACTGCGCCAGATAGCACTGGAGGAGAAGCGACTGAAGAAGTGCCTGGAACTGAAGAAGTTCCTGCGACTGAAGAAGTTCCTGCTGATGAAGGTGGTGAAGGTGGTGAAGGTGGTGAAGGCTAAATCACATTAGTCTATAAAATACCCAACTAAACCAAAAGCTGTTGGCCTACTCAGATTTAATCCTTGAGTTGTCAACAGCTTTGATATCTGAAAAAAATTTTACTTATTTAGCCTGGGGTCGGCTCGCAATCAACAAAACTCCGAACTCCAAACTCCGAACTCCGTTTATTTAGTGATTTTTACCTGAATGGCACTAAAAATAGGTGTTGTAAATTTGAGCAAAATAATTAAACTCAGAATATGGATCAGCCAATGGGAAATAACTAATCCCCAAATAACGAAGGCTAACGCACTAGCCACCGCTAAAACACCAAAAATATCATTATCCGTGTGTTGATACCAGAGAACGCTCCCCAGGGAAGTGAGCAGGAAGAGGAGAGGAAAAATTAGGAGCATCATGGTGGTTACCTTATTGGTCGCTGGGTTGAGCAAAAAAACTTAGGGATGATTTGTTGAGGTTCATTCCCGAATTTATGTCATTTTTACGATAGCATTGACCCCCGCCAAAAACTGGTAATATAAATCACTTACTGGAGATCTTGTAAAGAATCTTTGCATAACTTAAAAATCCAACTTATTAACTCTCCAAAAACCAGCACTTTTGTGAATAAGTATTGATAAAGTCCAGAAATTTTAGAGGGTTGTTAAAAAAGGTTATTTAATCTTTATTTAAAAAACTCAAGTAACCAATTTTTGAGATGGAGGGTCGCCAGACAATCATCCTCGTTATAACGAACAATAGAGTCTAAGAAAGTGCGATCGCCTGTCTTTAACCATTGGTCATACCAGCAAACGCATTGATCCCCGCTAACACCGGGATCGCGCCATTGAAATCCTAGCCAGTTAGCTAATGACTTAAGGGAGTAGCTTTCTACCGGAAAAATTACAGAAGTCGTGACGCAATGATGAAGATCAACAAAACGAGAAATTACACTTTCAATTTGCTTAGGGGGAGTTTGGTATAAATTACCGAGACGTTTTATGGTTTCTACTTCGTATTCTGAAAAGTGAAAAATAGGTGCTTTTTTATAGGTATTAACTAGCTCAAGAAATTGCTGCCAAATTCTTGCTTCATCCTGGGGAGTTTCCGCCAAAAAAGCATAAAATGTCTGAACCTGAGTAAGACGATTTACCATCACTACCCCTAATAAATAGTCTAAATTGCGTTCGGGCTCTGCTTCAATGTCAAAATAAAGCTCAATGGTTGCTGTTCTCAGGATTTCATGAATATTGCGTTGGCAGTAAGCTCGACGAATGGCACGATTATCGACAATGGATTGAGCTTGTTGTTGTAACTGGGTAGCGACTTCTAATCCCATAATTTCTCCCATGTTCCCCGGACAAATATCAGCCAATGATTGAACACTACTGACTCCAATTTCTTGCAATGATTGATAGCGACTTGGAGTAACTCCTGGGACTAATGACAGATGTTGCTCAGATTGTGCGATCGCGTAACAATGATCGTACCAACGACATAAACTACATCTTTGACGGGAGATAAAGACTTCGGGTTCTTGTTCTTGAGCAAGGACTGCTACACATTCTTCTAAAGTTGATTGTAGTCTAGGTAACCATTGAATTAAATCAACTTCATAATGTTTGTGGGGACGTAAGATAAGGATTGGAGTCGGGGGTAAGGTTTCTTGAATAATCCCTAATAAACGAGCATAGAATGTGGCGACAATTTTGTATTCGGGTTTGGGACGACGACCTAGATGAATACTGACAGGATAATACGACCAATCACCAAATTTAGATGAACCAGGTTGTTTGATTAATAAATGAGGATTTCCCAAATAATAGGGTGAAGCATCAAACAAATGGGATATTGTCTCAGTTTCGTCTGGTATGAGCAAATTTGACAGGAATAATGTTCCTTTATAAATACAGTTTACGCCTTGCTCCATTAATGCTTCTGTCGCCTCAGCTTTTTCTGACCAACTATTACCCGCAGCGACAGGTTGATGATATTCAGGGTGGAATGTTTCCAAGACCGAAGCAACATGAGTTTTACTTTCTTGTCGTAGTTTTAGCAGAAAGTCTCGTTCAGGATTACGTTTGGTATAATCTCCGTAAACATTTAGGAAAGCACGGCGTTGACACCGTTTATAGTCAAGTAACAAGACATCAGTAATTAGCATTATTTAGATTAAAAGAGCAAAAATAACAGTTTGGTCATCAGCTAAACGGCGATCGCCAGATAAAACAAATTGTGATAATTGATATTCGTGTCAACTATCTAGCAACAAGCTTCTTCAAATCAGTTTAAAATAATTATGCAAGGGAGCTAAGCTAACTCACAAATTTTTCCCAGATTTCTTATCAATAAGATTTCTCTGGCCATTCGACAGATATACTATTAGTTCTGATCATACCTGCTAAAAAAATAAATAGATTTTTCTTGTATGCTACAAGTAGGCATTAATAAAATCATTTTATTTTATCTGCTATCTTCTTTTAACTTTGTCGATTAACATAACTTATGATTGATCCCCAACTTTTCCCTTCTGAAATCGAACAACAAAGACAAGAGTTTCCTGGACTTACCAATAAAGTTTATTTTAATTTTGGAGGACAAGGAACCTTACCTCGTTCTGGTTTAGAAGCAATCATTGATGCTCATAAGTTTTTACAACAGCAAGGGCCATTTTCTTTAAAAGTTAATGGTTGGATTACCCAAAAAACAGAGCTACTTAGACAAAATTTAGCCAATGAATTTAAGGTATCTGCTTCTACTATTACGTTAACTGAAAATGTAACAGGAGGATGCAATATCGTATTATGGGGTATCGATTGGCAAAAAGATGATCGCATCTTAATGACAGATTGCGAACATCCTGGAATTATTGCAGCCGTTCAAGAAATTTCTCGTCGCTTTGGGGTGGAGATTGCTATCTGTCCCATTTTAGATACTTTGAATGAAGGTGATCCAGTTGAAGCGATTAAAGCACATTTAACGCCCCAAACTCGCTTAGTTGTTTTGAGTCATTTACTCTGGAATACGGGACAGGTTTTACCCCTAACAGAAATTGTTGATCTTTGTCACAATTATTCTAGTAGCGATCGCCGGATTTCTATTTTAGTTGATGCGGCTCAGTCTGCAGGCTCTTTAGCCTTAGATTTATCAGAAATTGGCGTTGATTTTTATGCTTTTACAGGTCATAAATGGTTCTGTGGGCCAGCAGGAGTTGGCGGACTTTATATACGTCCTGAAAGTCTGGAATTTCTCCATCCCACTTTTATCGGATGGCGTGGTATTTTTATGGATCAAAAGGGTCAACCAATTGGCTGGAAACCTGATGGGAGAAAGTTTGAAGTGGCTACCTCTGCTTATCCTCAGTATGAAGGATTACGAGCAGCAATTGGGGTTCATCGGAGTTGGGGAAATTCTCAAAAACGCTATCAAAAAATTTGCCAATTAAGTGAGTATTTATGGCAGGGGTTATCTAAAATTGATGGGGTAACTTGCTTAAAAAAATCGCCTCCAGACGCTGGTTTAGTTTCTTTTCAAGTCGATAAAGGTACCTGTCATAAAGTCATTGTTGAAACATTAGAAAACCAGGGATTTTTTCTACGAACAATTCGCGATCCTGACTGTATAAGAGCCTGTGTTCACTATTTTATGCTAGAGGCTGAAATTGAACAGTTAGTCGAAGCAATTCAAACAATAGTTTAGCTATTTAGATATGTCACAATTATCAATTTCGTGACACCCGAAAGGATAGGGAGTATTGTAAATTTTCTCCCGTTTTCCAAACCAATTATAACGATTGTCTCTCACTTGTTCATAGGTTTTATCCCCCATCCATTTAACCCCTGGCAAACTTCGATAAGCAGTGATAAACACTTGCCCCAATGGTAACAGTCTCGTGATTTCTTCAGCCGCATTACTTCCTTGCCAACGATTTTTAGGGTTATTTCCATCAATCAAAATCATCCCCATTTCACAATCTTGAGGAGTAATTTCAAATTGTTGCAATGTTGCTTGAGCTTGCATAGGAATATAATCAAATAAATGACCTTGATCAAACTTAGACAAAAGTTGCGTAAAAGTGGCACAAAGATTGCAGTTTCCGTCATAGATGATGTGATAAACCATAATGATTAGTCATTGTTTTAGAAGATAATTTCAGCCATGTTAATAGCCTACAATAATCTGTCTTCTATTACCAAAATTACTAGAGTATTCTAGCGATCGCCTGATAAGCTGTTAAGTATTCAAAAAACTTATCGCTATTAACCATATCAATACCTAAAACCTCAACTACTTTTGATTTCTTGCAATCGCACCACGAGGAAATTCTAACTTGCTAAAGC